>NZ_BAAGYK010000020.1:0-72445 GCF_054779355.1 Azotobacter armeniacus | reverse complement strand
ACAAGCCTTCGATTTGTTTGAATTGCTCGGCGGTCAGTTGCATGGCACTCGGTCTCAACACTATTTGCTGCATTATAGCAAATAGTGTTAACAGGCCCTAGAGCGGCGGTAAGCTAGCTTCTATCCGGCAGCGGCGGCATGGGAAACGGCGTGACATTCCCGCCTCCCTTCGCCTCGCTGATCCGCGCCGTGCCCAGGCGCTCCACCGCATCGATGCGGACGATCGCATGCAGCGGCACGAAGCTGCGCAGCACGCCGTCGAACTGGGCCCTGAGGCGTTCCTCGCTGGGATCGATCACCATCTGGGTGCGCTCGCCGAAGATGAACTCCTCGATCTCCAGAAAGCCCCACAGTTCGCTCTGGCGGATCTGCTTGGCATACAGCTCGTAGACCTGGCCCTGGTTGAAGAAGATCACCTTGTAGATCGGGGCTTCGCGCTTGCTCATGGGCGGCGGGAAAATCGGCGGAAAGGGACGCGAAGGATAGCACAGGAGCCTCGGGAGACGACCGGCACGGCGCACCGCCCGCCTGGCGTCTCTGGCCGAGCCTCCGGCGGCTACCTATAATGCACGGTCTTTCGAATCACCCAGACCGGACCCCCATGGCCAAGAAGCTTTTCATCGAAACCCACGGCTGCCAGATGAACGAGTACGACAGCTCGCGCATGGCCGACCTGCTGGGTGAACACCAGGCTCTGGAACTCACCGAGAATCCGGCGGAAGCCGATGTCATCCTCCTCAACACCTGCTCGATCCGCGAAAAGGCCCAGGAAAAGGTGTTTTCCCAGCTGGGCCGCTGGCGCGAGCTGAAGCAGGCCAATCCCGCGCTGGTGATCGGCGTCGGCGGCTGCGTGGCCAGCCAGGAAGGCGCAGCGATCCGCGAGCGCGCGCCCTACATCGACGTGGTGTTCGGCCCGCAGACCCTGCACCGCCTGCCGGAAATGATCGACGCCGCGCGTAGCACCCGGCAGCCGCAGGTGGACGTCTCCTTCCCGGAGATCGAGAAGTTCGACCGCCTGCCCGAGCCGCGGGTCGACGGTCCCAGTGCCTTCGTCTCGGTGATGGAAGGCTGCAGCAAGTACTGCAGCTTCTGCGTCGTGCCCTACACCCGCGGCGAGGAGGTCAGCCGGCCGCCGGAGGACGTGCTCGCCGAGGTCATCCACCTGGCCGAGAACGGCGTGCGCGAAGTCACCCTGCTCGGCCAGAACGTCAACGGCTACCGCGGCACGGCTGCCGACGGGCACACCCTCGACTTCGCTGAACTGCTCTATCTGGTGGCCGCCGTCGACGGCATCGACCGCCTGCGCTACACCACCAGCCATCCGCTGGAGTTCTCCGACGCCATCATCCTGGCCCACGCGGAAATCCCCGAGCTGGTGAAGTTCATCCACCTGCCGGTGCAGTCTGGCTCCGACCGGGTGCTGGCGGCGATGAAGCGCAACCACACCGCGCTGGAGTACAAGTCGCGGATCCGCAAACTGAAGGCCGCGGTGCCGGACATCAGCATCAGCTCGGACTTCATCGTCGGCTTCCCCGGCGAGACCGAGCAGGACTTCGCGCAAACCATGCAACTGATCGAGGAGGTCGGCTTCGACTTCTCCTTCTCCTTCGTCTACAGCCCGCGCCCCGGCACCCCGGCGGCGGACCTGCCCGACGACACCGCGGATGAGGTGAAGAAGCAGCGCCTGCAGATTCTGCAGCACCGCATCTACCAGCAGGGCTTCGAAATCAGCCGACGGATGGTCGGCACGACCCAGCGCATCCTGGTCAGCGACTACTCGAAGAAGGACCCGGGCATGCTCCAGGGCCGCACCGAGAACAACCGCATCGTCAACTTCCCCTCGGCCAACCCGCGGCTGATCGGCCACTTCGTCGAGGTGCGCATCGACGACGCCCTGCCCCACTCCCTGCGCGGCAGCCTGCTCGACTGACACCCGCGCCCGGCCCGGCGGACGGCGCCCCGTCGGGTCCGCCCCCGCCATTGAGCAGCATCGACTTCCACCCCGCCGCCGACGGCGCTATTCTCTCTTCATTATCCCGCCGTAGAACGGTTGTCCCCTAAAGCCCTTGAACGCACCCACAGAACCCCGTCGCTTCACCCTCGAACCCTTCGAAGCCCGCCGCTTCGCCAATCTCTGCGGACAGTTCGACGAACATCTGCGCCTGATCGAACAACGTCTGGCCATCGAGATCCGCAACCGCGGCAACCAGTTTGAACTGCTCGGCGAATCGAAACACACCCAGGCCGCAGAACATCTGCTGCGCCGCCTCTACCGGGAAACCCACGGCGTCGACCTGTCGCCGGATCTGGTCCACCTGTTCCTCCAGGAATCGGGCATGGAGACGCTAGCCGACCCCCGGGCCGAAGCCGGCGTCGCCCTGCGCACCCGCAAGGGCTTGATCCGCCCGCGTGGCGCCAACCAGCAGCGCTACGTCAAGGCGATCCTCGACAACGACATCAACTTCGGCATCGGCCCGGCCGGCACCGGCAAGACCTACCTCGCCGTGGCCTGCGCGGTGGACGCGCTGGAGCGCGAGCAGGTGCGGCGCATCCTGCTGGTGCGTCCGGCGGTGGAAGCCGGCGAGAAGCTCGGCTTCCTGCCCGGCGACCTGGCGCAGAAGATCGACCCCTACTTGCGGCCGCTGTATGACGCTCTCTACGAGATGCTCGGCTTCGAGCACGTCGCCCGACTGATCGAAAAGCAGGTGATCGAGATCGCCCCGCTGGCCTACATGCGCGGACGCACCCTGAACAACAGCTTCATCATCCTTGACGAGAGCCAGAACACCACCCTGGAACAGATGAAGATGTTCCTCACCCGCATCGGCTTCGGCTCCACCGCGGTGATCACCGGCGACGTGACCCAGGTCGATCTGCCGCGCGGCACCAAATCGGGGCTGGCCCATGTGATCGAGGTGCTACGCGACGTGCCGGGGATCAGCTTCACCCACTTCCAGCCCAAGGACGTGGTGCGCCACCCGCTGGTGCAACGGATCGTCGAGGCCTACGAGCGCTTCGAGGAGCTCCATCCGGCCCGCCCCCAGGGCGAGCCGCGCCAGGAAGGACGCCGCGATGCTTGAACTGGACCTGCAGGCGGCCAGCGGCCGGCCGCTGCCCGCCGAGAGCGACTTCCGCCGCTGGTGCGAACTGGCCCTGCGCCAGCGCAGCGCCGACTCCGAACTGACCATCCGTCTGGTCGACGAGGCAGAAGGCCGCGAATTGAACCGTACCTGGCGGCACAAGGACTACCCGACCAACGTGCTGTCCTTCCCCGCCGACATCCCCGACGGGCTGCTGGACATCCCGCTGCTTGGCGACCTGGTGATCTGCGTGCCGGTGGTCGAGCGCGAGGCGGCCGAACAGGGCAAGCTGCCGGACGCCCACTGGGCCCACCTGGTGATCCACGGTTGCCTGCACCTGCTCGGCTACGACCACCTCGAGGACGCGGAAGCCGAGGAAATGGAAGCCCTGGAACGGGATTTGCTGGCTGAACTGGGCTATCCCGACCCCTATGACGGCGACGACCTGCCCGAACCCACGGGCACTATGAGCGAAGGAAGATGAGCGACGATCGATCGAGCAACGGGCAATCCTGGCTGAGCAAACTCACCCAGGCCTTTGCCCACGAACCCCGCAACCGCCAGGAACTGCTGGATATCCTCCACGAAGCGCACGAGAACGAGCTGCTCGACAGCGAGGCGCTGACCATCGTGGAGGGCGCCATCCAGGTCGTGGACCTGCAGGTCCGCGACATCATGGTCCCACGTTCGCAGATGATCATCGTCAAGGCCTGCCAGACGCCCCAGGAATTCATGCCGACCATCATCGACGCCGCCCACTCGCGCTATCCGGTGATCGGCGAAAGCCTCGACGACATCGTCGGCATCCTGCTCGCCAAGGACCTGCTGCCGCTGCTGCTGCGCAATACCGGCGAGGCCTGCGCCTGCGAACTCAAGCAGCTGCTGCGCCCGGCGACCTTCGTCCCCGAATCCAAGCGCCTCAACGTGCTGCTGCGAGAGTTCCGCAGCACCCACAACCACATGGCCATCGTCATCGACGAGTACGGTGGCGTCGCCGGCCTGGTGACCATCGAGGACGTGCTCGAACAGATCGTCGGCGACATCGAGGACGAGCACGATGTCGAGGAGGACAGCTACATCAAGGAGCTGCCCAGTGGCGACTTCGTGATCAAGGCACTGATGCCGATCGAGGACTTCAACGAGCGCTTCGATAGCCAGCTTCCCGACAGCGAGTTCGACACCCTGGGGGGCTTGGTGGCCCATGCCTTTGGCCATCTGCCCAAGCGCAACGAGACCATCGACGTCGGCGACTTCCGCTTCCGCGTGCTGAACGCCGACAGCCGGCGCATCCACCTGCTGCGCCTGTCTCCCCCGCGCCACTGAGCGCACCCGACAGAGCCCTGCGCGCCGCGCAGGGCTCTGTCCTTTTGTCAACGGACCGTCATGGCATGCCGCGGGCCGCTCCATTAAGCTTGCGCCGCCTCTTCCCAAGCAAGGATTCCCGATGCGCTGGATCACCCGCCCCGGCTGGCCGGGCAATCTACTGGCCCTGGCCGCTGGCGCCCTGACTCCCCTGGCCCAGGCGCCGTTCAACGTCTGGCCGCTGGCGCTGCTGTCCATCGCCCTGCTCTACCTGGGCCTGCGCGAGCTGGCGCCCAGGGCAGCGCTGTGGCGCGGCTGGTGCTACGGCTTCGGCCTCTACGCTGCCGGCACCAGCTGGATCTACATCAGCATCCACGACTACGGCGCCGCCTCGCTGCCGCTGGCCGGCCTGCTCACCGTCGGCCTCATGCTCGGCCTGGCGTTCTTCTTCGCGCTGCCCGCCTGGCTGTGGAGCCGCTGGCTGCGCCGGGCCGGCGCGCCGCTGGCCGACGCCCTGGGCTTCGCCGCCCTCTGGCTGGCCCTGGAGGGCTTTCGCGGCTGGTTCCTCACCGGCTTTCCCTGGCTCTATGCCGGCTACAGCCAGGTCGAGGGCCCGCTCGCCGGCCTGGCGCCGATGGGCGGGGTCTGGCTGCTGTCCTTCGTCCTCGCGCTGTCCGCGGCGCTGCTGGTCAACCTGCCGTGCCTGGGCCGTCGGCCACTGGCACTGGCCGGAGCCCTCGTCCTGCTGCTCGCCCCCTGGGGACTCGGCCTGGCGCTCAAGGGCCATGCCTGGACCCATCCCGCCGGCGCGCCGCTGAAGATCGCCGCGGTGCAGGGCAACGTGCCGCAGAATCTCAAGTGGGACCCGGAACAGCTCACTGCCCAGTTGATGCTCTACCGCGACCTCACCCTGCAGCGGGCCGGCACGGTCGATCTGGTAGTCTGGCCGGAAACCGCCGTGCCGATTCTCCAGGAGTATGCCGAGGACTACCTCGCCGGCCTGGACCGCTACGGACGCACGCGCAACATCGCGCTGCTCACCGGGGTACCGATCCGCCAGCACAACGCGCAGGGCGAGCCGCGCTATTACAACGGCATCACCGTGGCCGGCGAAGGCACGGGCACCTACCTGAAGCAGAAGCTGGTGCCCTTCGGCGAATACGTGCCCCTGCAGGAGCTGCTGCGCGGGCTGATCACCTTCTTCGACCTGCCGATGTCCGACTTCGCCCGCGGCCCGGCCGACCAGCCGCCATTGCAGGCCCGCGGCTGGCAGATCGCCCCCTACATCTGCTACGAAGTGGTCTATCCGGAATTCGCCGCCAGCCTGGCCGCGCGGAGCGACCTTCTGCTCACCATCAGCAACGACGCCTGGTTCGGTACCTCCATCGGCCCCCTGCAGCACCTGCAGATGGCGCAGATGCGCGCCCTGGAAGCCGGCCGCTGGATGATCCGTACCACCAACAACGGCGTCACCGCGCTGATCGATCCCTTCGGGCGGATCGCCAAGCGCCTGCCGCAGTTCCAGCGGGCCGTGCTCTACGGCGAGGTGACACCGATGCAGGGGCTCACCCCCTACCTGCAGTGGCGCGTCTGGCCACTGGCGACCCTCGCCGCCCTGCTGCTGGGCTGGGCGCTGCTGCGCCGGCGGGCCGAACCGTCCGCGGCAGGCAGCCCGGCCGTCGAGGCTCAACGGTAGAGGAGCGGATAGAGCAGCCGCCCCAGCGTCTCGTTGAGCAGCAGGCCGTTCTGCCACAGCGCCCGCCCCTCTGGCAGCCAGCCGCCCAGCGGACGCCCGTTGGGTACGCCGAGAAAGCCCGCCGGGGCCGGCAGCACCGTGAAGCCGGCCCGCTCGAAGCACCAGCGCGCCCGCGGCATGTGCCAGGCCTGGGTCACCAGCACCACCCGGTGGATGCCCTCCGGCTGCAGCAGTTCGGCGCTGTAGCGGGCGTTCTCCCAGGTCGTGCGGCTGCGCTCCTCGCGCCAGCGCAGCGCCAGGCCATGGTCCCGCGCCAGCACCTCGCCGAGCAGCGCCGCCTCGCTGGGCGGCTGGCCGAAATGCAGGCCGCCGCTGGCCAGCAGCGGCAGGCCCGAGGCCCGCGCCAAGCGAGCGGCATAGCGCAGCCGCTCGAGCGCCAGCGGACTCGGCTGGTCGCCGCCCCAGGCCGGATCGCCGCGCTCACGGCCGCCGCCCAGCACCACGATGGCCTCGGCGCGCTGCGCCAGCTGAACCCACTGCGCCTCCGCCAAGGCCGGCTCGCGCTCGATGGCCTGCGCCGCCCACTCCACCGTCACCGGCAGACTGAGTAGCCACAGCCCGCTCACGCCGAGGGCGAAACACAGCCCGGCCGCCCAGGGCGCGCGGCGGCGCAGCCACCAGCCGAGGACCAACACGAGCAACAGGCCGGACGGTGGCAGCAAGAGTTGTTTGAGCAGGTAGCGAAACGGCATCGGCACCTCCGCACGAGGTGCGCAGCCTAGCACGGCCGGCGCCGCTGACCGACCCGGAACAGCCGCGAGGCGCACGCCGGACAGGCCGCGATGCTGCCCGCGCGGCGCTGCCGCACGGCCCGTCCGCACAACGCGCAGAACAGCCGCGCATGACGCAGTGGGCGGATCCGCCGTGGCACAGCCAAGCTGCCGGTCGCAGCGAAGGCGCGGGCGACATGCTCCTGGCGCTCGATCAGCGCCAGCTCCTCAGCCGCCGCCTGCCAGCCGCGCAGCCACTGCACGTCCTGCCGCAGGTAGGCGCGGATCAGCGCCCGCTCGGCGGGCGACAGATCGTGCAGCTCCAGTACACCCGGCTCCTGCCCGCCGCGCCAGCGCACGGCCTCGGCTCCACCGAGGGCGCAGGCGATCCGCTCGATCAATCGACGGTACAGTCCGCCATTCGCTCTCGCCTCGTCCATCCCACACCTCGACACCGAGAGAAACGACACCCCCTCACCTGAGCTTAGCGGCCGTCCCCGCCGCGAGCGGCCACTGCGACAAACGGCGGCAGACCGCCATCGGCGGCCGCCCCGCGCTGGCTTGGTGTTTCCCATGGCCGAGGCACCTCATGTATGCTACCGGGTTTTCCAACGCCCTCTTTTCCAGCGCCAGCAGACCATGCACGAACAGTATCAGCCCCGCGAGATCGAAGCCGCCGCGCAGTCCCTTTGGGATGCCCAGAAATCCTTTGAAGTGCGCGAGCAGCCCGGCAAGGACACCTTCTACTGCCTGTCGATGTTCCCCTACCCCAGCGGCAAGCTGCACATGGGGCATGTGCGCAACTACACCATCGGCGATGTGATCGCCCGCTACCAGCGCATGCAGGGCCGGAACGTGCTGCAGCCGATGGGCTGGGACGCCTTCGGCATGCCGGCGGAAAACGCCGCGATGAAGAACCAGGTGGCGCCGGCCAAGTGGACCTACGAGAACATCGCCTACATGAAGTCCCAGCTGAAAAGCCTGGGCCTGGGCATCGACTGGTCGCGGGAAGTCACCACCTGCAAGCCGGACTACTACCGCTGGGAGCAGTGGCTGTTCACCCGGCTGTTCGAGAAGGGCGTGATCTACCGCAAGAACGGCACCGTCAACTGGGACCCGGTGGACCAGACCGTGCTGGCCAACGAGCAGGTCATCGACGGCCGCGGCTGGCGCTCCGGCGCGCTGGTCGAGAAGCGCGAGATCCCCATGTACTACTTCCGCATCACTGCCTATGCGGAAGAACTGCTGCAAAGCCTCGACGAGCTTCCCGGCTGGCCCGAGCAGGTCAAGACCATGCAGCGCAACTGGATCGGCAAGAGCTTCGGCGCCGACATCGTCTTCGACTATGACGTCGCCAGCATCGGCGAAGCCGGCCAGCTCAAGGTCTACTCGACCCGCCCGGACACCCTGATGGGTGCCACCTACGTCGCCGTTGCCGCCGAGCACCCGCTGGCCCAGCGCGCCGCGGCCGGCAACGACGAGCTGGCTGCCTTCATAGCCGAATGCAAGGCCGGCTCGGTGGCCGAGGCCGACATGGCCACCATGGAGAAGAAAGGCCTGGCCACCGGCCAGTTCGTCGTTCACCCGCTGACCGGCGATCTGCTTCCAGTATTCGTCGCCAACTATGTACTGTGGGGCTATGGCGAGGGCGCGGTGATGGCCGTGCCGGCCCACGACGAGCGCGACTTCGAGTTCGCCAACAAGTACGGCCTGCCGATCAGGCAGGTCTACGCCGCCGAGGGCAAGGACTTCAGCGCTGCCGAGTGGCAAGCCTGGTATGCCGACAAGGAAGGCCTGATTACCGTCAACTCCGGCAAGTACGACGGCAAGCCGTTCACCGAAGCCTTCGATGCCATCGTCGCCGACCTGGAGGCCTGCGCCCACGGCGCGCGCAAGACCCAGTTCCGCCTGCGCGACTGGGGCATCAGCCGCCAGCGCTACTGGGGCTGCCCGATCCCGATCATCCACTGCAACAGCTGCGGCGACGTGCCGGTGCCGGAAGACCAGTTGCCGGTGGTGCTGCCCGAGGACGTGGTGCCGGACGGCACCGGCTCGCCGCTGGCCAGGATGCCGGAATTCTCCGAATGCAGCTGCCCGAAATGCGGCAAGCCGGCCAAGCGTGAGACCGACACCATGGACACCTTCGTCGAGTCGTCCTGGTATTACGCCCGCTACGCTTCGCCCACCTACGACCAAGGCATGGTCGACCCGCAGGCGGCCAACCACTGGCTGCCGGTGGACCAGTATATCGGCGGCATCGAGCACGCCATCCTGCACCTGCTCTACGCGCGCTTCTTCCACAAGCTGATGCGCGACGAGGGCCTGGTGTCCTCCAACGAGCCGTTCAGGAACCTCCTGACCCAGGGCATGGTGGTCGCCGAGACCTACTACCGCACCCTGGAAAACGGCGGCAAGGACTGGTTCAACCCAGCCGACGTGGAAGTCGAGCGCGACGCCAGGGCCAAGGTGATCGGCGCCAAACTCAAGTCCGACGGCCTGCCGGTGGAAATCGGCGGCACCGAGAAGATGTCCAAGTCGAAGAACAACGGCGTCGACCCGCAGGCGATGATCGACGCCTATGGCGCCGACACCTGCCGCCTGTTCATGATGTTCGCCGCCCCGCCGGAGCTTTCCCTGGAGTGGTCCGACGCCGGCGTCGAGGGCGCCAGCCGCTTCCTGCGCCGCGTCTGGCGTCTGGCTCAGTCCCATGTCGCCGCCGGCCTGCCGGGCGCGCTGGATACCGGCAGCCTGAGCGATGCGCAAAAGGAGATCCGCCGCGCCATCCACCTGGCCATCAAACAGGCCAGCCAGGATGTCGGCCAGCACCACAAGTTCAACACCGCCATCGCCCAGGTGATGACCCTGATGAACGTGCTGGAGAAGGCGAAGGCCGAAAGCGAACAGGACCGCGCCCTGCTCCAGGAAGGCCTGGAAACCGTGGCCCTGCTGCTGGCGCCGATCACCCCGCACATCTGCCACGCGCTGTGGCAGGCGCTCGGCAAGGACGGCCTGATCATCGACGCCACCTGGCCGGCGGTGGACGAGTCCGCCCTGGTTCAGGACAGCCTGACCCTGGTGGTGCAGGTCAACGGCAAGCTGCGCGGGGAAATCCAGGTGCCGGCCGCCGCCGCCCGCGAGGAGATCGAGGCCGCTGCCCGCGCCAACGAGAACGTGCTGCGCTTCACTGAGGGCCTCGCCATCCGCAAGGTCATCGTGGTGCCGGGCAAGCTGGTCAACATCGTCGCCAATTGATGCGCCGTCCCGGCGGCAAGACGCCGCCGGGGTCACTCGAAGGGGAAACCAGATGATCAAACGGAGCCTCGCGCTCATCGCCCTGACCAGCCTGCTCGGCGCCTGCGGCTTCCAGCTGCGCGGCACCGGCGATACCGGGCGCATCGCCCTCACCGAGCTCAACCTGACTGCCCGCAACGCCTACGGCGAGACCCAGCGGCTGCTGCGCCGCCAGCTCGAAGCCAGCGGAGTCAAGTTATATGCCGGCGCGCCCTATGAGCTGGTACTGGCCCGCGAGAGCGAGGAACGCCGCACCGCCAGCTACACCAGCTCGGCACGCAGCGTCGAATACGAGCTGACCACCACCCTCGAATACGAACTGCTCGACGCCCGCAAGCAGTTGCTCGGCAGCAACGAGCTGGAGGTGCAGAAGGTCTATGTCCATGACCAGAACAACATCACCGCCTCGACCCAGGAAGCCCAGCAGCTGCGCGAGGAGATGCGCCGCGAGATGGTCCAGCAACTGATGCTGCGCCTGCAGCAGCTCACCCCGGAGCGCATCGCCCAGATGGAGCAGATTGCCAAGGAGCGCGCCCAGGCCGAAGCGCAGGCCGCGGAGGCGGCCCGCCGCGCCCAGGAACAGCAGGAGGAGGAGGCGCCGCAGCAGTCGCCGCTCGAGCTGCCGCCCATCTTCAACCCGTGACGCCGCCGGGCGGGGCCGCGGCCCCGCTCCTTCCTCCATGAAACTCTCCTCCGCACAACTGCCCAAGCAGCTCAAGGACACCCTGGCGCCGGTCTACGTGGTCAGCGGCGACGAACCGCTGCTCTGCCAGGAGGCCTGCGACGCCATCCGCGGCGCCGCCCGCGCCCAGGGCTTCACCGAGCGCCAGGTGTTCAATGCCGACGCCGGCTTCGACTGGAACCAGCTCTACGAGGCCGGCGCCAGTCTGTCGCTGTTCGCCGAGAAGCGCCTGCTGGAGCTGCGCATCGCCAACGGCAAGCCCGGCGATAAAGGCGCCGCAGCGATCCTCGAATACCTGGCCCGTCCCGCCGAGGTCAACCTGCTGCTGATCAGCCTGCCCAAGCTCGACGCCGCCACCCAGAAGAGCAAGTGGGCCAGGGCGCTGCTCGACGGCCCGCAGGTGCAGTTCGTCCAGGTCTGGCCGGTCGACGTCCAGCAGCTGCCGCAGTGGATCCGCCAGCGCCTGGCCCAGGCCGGGCTGGCCGCCAGCCAGGAGGCGGTGGAGCTGATCGCCGCCCGCGTCGAAGGCAACCTGCTGGCCGCCGCCCAGGAGATCGAGAAACTCAAGCTGCTCGCCGAGAACAACCAGGTCACGGCCGACACCGTGCAGGCCGCGGTAGCCGACAGCGCCCGCTTCGACGTCTTCGGCCTGCTCGACGCCGCTCTCGCCGGCCAGGCCACCCACGCCCTGCGCATGCTCGACGGGTTGCGTGGCGAAGGCGTGGAAACCCCGGTGATCCTCTGGGCGCTGGCCCGCGAGCTGCGCCTGCTGGCCACACTGGCGCAGCAGTACGCCCAGGGCGTGCCGCTGGAGAAGGCCTTCGCCCAGGCGCGCCCGCCAGTCTGGGAAAAGCGCCGCCCGCTGCTCTCCAGGGCCCTGCAGCGCCATCCGGCAGGACGCTGGAACCAGCTGCTGCGCGAGGCCCAGCTGATCGACGCGCAGATCAAGGGCCAGGCCGAGGGCGAGCCGTGGAACGGCCTGGCCCGGCTGGCCCTGGCCATCGCCGGCCAGCGTCTGCCACTGCCGCCGGAGTTCTGAGATGCGCGCCAACCCTATCATGAGTGCGCCGGGCGGCTTCGAGCAGCTCGCGCACGGGCTTGTGCAGATCCTCGTCCTGTGGGCGTCCTGGACTGAACACGTAGATTTGAGTAGCGGATAAAAGAAAAAGCCGGCGCGCTGGAGAACGGCAGGCCGGCAAGTTTGCTATAGAAGCAGAAAGCACAGTGAAGTATGCAATGTACCCGGATGCTGCGTTGTGTCACTGTGACATGGCGTCACTGCGGCAGGGTGACTCAACCATGAGCCATGGTTATGTAAGAAGAGACAACTTCTCCTATGGGCATAGCCAAAAGAAACTGGTTTATACCGGCAGCAACCGACCCTAAGCTGCCTGATGACATCAGGAACCGCTAACGGCTGCAATCTAAACGGATAGCTGCCGGTCACCAACCTAACCTTGCGCGGCAACTATCAACCTGCTGTTGTCGTTGGGCCAAAGGTGCCTACGTCGGCCTTTCGATGAAGGGCGTCAATATGCATGCTCGTCGATTACCCCCCTGACCGTTGCCAATGCCTCCCGAAGGGCCTCCTGCTCGACGGACCCCAACGCCAGGCGGATGGCATGCGGCACCTGTGCTGACGTAGCAAAGGGTTCGGCCGTTGAAACAGAAATCCGGTCGCGCATGAGCGCCGTCGCCACACGATCGGCGCGCACTTCTTCTGGCAGCGGCAGCCAGACGAAGTAGGACGCCGGATGGCGCACGAAATCTAGGCCGGCAAGGACATCCGTGACGACGGCCTGCCGTGCCATGGCGTCCCGGCGCTTCTCCGCTTCGAGGCGGGTGACGGTTCCATCTTCGAGCCAGGCGCATGCAATCGCCGTCATCACGCCAGGCGTGTTCCAGGTGCTGACGCGGATGGCGCGTTCGAGCTTCGGTACCCATTCGAGCGGCGCCGCGACAAAGCCGACGCGCAGTCCGGTGGCCACACTCTTGGAGAGCCCGGACACGTAGACCGTCCGTTCCGGGGCGAGCGCTGCTAATGGAGATGGCGGATCTTCGGCGAGAAAGGCATAGGCCGCGTCCTCGATAATGAGTAGCCCGTGTCGGCGGGCAAGCGCGATCAGGTGCTGCCGCCGATTCGCACTCATCACCCAGCCCAACGGGTTGTGCAACGTCGGCATGACATAGATGGCCCGCACGCGCCGCTTCTGGCACAAGCGCTCCAGTGCATCGAGGTCGGGGCCGTTTCCAGCCGCCGGGATCGGCGCCAGTTCTAGGCGCTGAGCGTCAGCGAGCACCTTGAACCCTGGGTAGGTCAGTGCGTCGGTGGCCACGAGATCGCCGGGCTGCAGCAGTGCCATGACGGTCGTTGCCAGGCCATGCTGGGCACCCGCCACGATCATCACCTGCTCCGCATTCACCGCCAGCCCCCGGCTGACAAGGTGGTGCGCCACCGTCGCCCGCTCGTGTTGGCGTCCAGCGTGTGGCTGGTAATGCAGCAGCGCATCCAGATCCCCCGAGGCGGCGAGCTGGCGCAGGGCTGTGCGCAGCAACTCTGCCTGGCCCGGGAGCGATGGGTAATTGAAGTTCAGATCCACCATGTCTGCAGCGGCGGCCTCCTGGTCGATCCCCAGGCCGCGAGGCAAGGAGGTCTCTCGCACAAAGGTGCCGCGCCCGGTCTCGCCGCTGACCAGCCCCATGGCCGCGAGCTCCGCATAGACGCGGGTGGCGGTGACAAGCGAAAGCCCTTCCTGGGCGGCGAGCTTCCGGTGGGTCGGCAGGCGGGTACCCGGAGGCAAGCGACCATCGCGGATTTCAGCGGCGAGCATGTCGACCAACTGTCTGTAACGGGCCAGGGGCATGCGTCAATGTATCCATGACAATTTTTTGATTGTATCGATTATTGTACTTACCATGGGTCATCGCAACAGCTTGCACGGAGCAATGAACACCATGCACATCGCCATCCTCACCTTTGAAGGTTTCAACGAACTCGATTCGCTCATCGCCCTCGAAATTCTCAATCGCATCAAGAAGCCGGACTGGCGCGTATCGATTGCCAGCCCGACCGCCCGGGTCCGTTCGATGAACGGCGTCGTGCTCGAAGCGCAGGCTTCCCTTGCCGAAGCGGCAGCGGCCGATGCGGTGCTGGTCGGCAGTGGGATGCAGACACGGGAGGTCGTCGCCGATGCTGCGCTGATGGCGCAACTGCAGTTGGACCCTGCACGACAGCTGGTAGGCGCGCAGTGCTCGGGCACGCTCGTGCTGGCCAAGCTGGGTCTGCTCGAAGACGTGCCGGCCTGTACGGACCTGATCACCAAACCCTGGGTGGAGGAAGCCGGTGTGGCAGTGCTCAACCAGCCCTTCTTTGCCCGGGGCAATGTGGCCACCGCAGGCGGCTGCCTTGCGTCGCAGTACCTGGCCAGTTGGGTCATTGCCCGGCTGGAGGGCATCGAGGCGGCCCGGAGTGCAATGCACTACGTTGCACCCGTGGGCGAAAAGGAGATCTACATCGAGCGCATGCTTCAAAACATCACGCCATTTCTGGACGAGTGCTCCGTCACAGCGTGAGATGGCCACCTTTTGTTATCAAAATGCGACCGACCTGACCATGCATATCCCCAACGCTTTCCGGGAAAACCGCACTGAAAATCTGCATCAGCTCATGCAGGCGCATCCACTGGCTCTCCTGGTGACGAACGGCGCCAGTGGCCTTCAGGCTTCTCCCTTGCCCTTCTTGCTCTACCCGGACGAAGGGGAGCACGGCGTGCTGCGAGCCCACATGGCGAGAGCCAATCCGCATTGGCAAGAGTTGGTTGGGCTGGCCGAGTGCCTTGTGGTCTTTCAAGGGCCGGAAGGCTATGTCACGCCTTCGTGGTATCCGGGCAAGGCTGAAACCCACAAGGCTGTTCCCACCTGGAACTACGCCACGGTGCATGCCTGGGGCAACCCGTCCGTGGTCGAAGATGCCGCCTGGCTGCTCAGGCAGCTGAACGACATGACAGATCATCACGAAAAGCCGCGTCTTCAGCCGTGGTCGGTTGGTGATGCGCCGGCCGACTATGTCGCGGGACAGCTGAAAGCCATCATCGGCATCGAGATCGCGATCCGGCGAATCGAAGGCAAGTTCAAGATGAGCCAGAACAAGAACGACGCTGACCGAGCGGGGGTCATTAGCGGGCTGCGTGATGAGGACGATCCCCACCGCAATATCTCTGTGGCCAGTTTGGTGGAGCGTGCGTAGGCGGAGCGGCAGCTTTCTGCTCTGGTAGCTGCCACTCTCTTGCCATCTGTTCGGTAGATCCGAACGTCTCTTCGTGGCTGGACTGAGCCGGACACCACCGGCACAGAGCGACCCGAAGCTGCTAAATGCATAACAAGTTGCTCAACCTCGCTCACTTCGTTCGCTGGGCGAGCCAAAGCTACGCTTTAGCTCGCCGGTTAGCTTAATCGTTCTGCCGCCTCTTCGGCCGGCAAGAAGAAGCGGCTGTTTGTTTGAATCCCGTAAGCCAAGGAGACACTATGAGCAACTCATCAGACACCATAACAAGACGATCGCTCATCATCACCAGCGCAACGGCACTGGCAGCACTGGCGATCGGCTGCGCGCACACCGAAGCATCCGACTCGCCGGAGAAGAAAAGGGGCGAGACGGATGCACAGCAACCTGCCGCTTCTGACACCAACGTCCGCGCGGTTCTGGATCGCGCCGTCGAGAGTTTCTTCAGTGGCTGGGCGACTGGCGACTGGGAGCCGTACCTCGCCATGCTTGCGGACGACTTCGTGTTTCAGTTCCCGATCGGCCCGTACCGGGGACGCCACACTGGACCCGATGCCAAACAGAAGATGATGGCGTGGGCGCGTGAGCATGGCACGGCGGGTAACCGCATCACGCAAAGCGACGTCGACCTGCAATTCTACGACGGCGATTGGGTGGTGGTGTGCGACCGTGGCATCGGCAATATCGGAGGACTGCCATATGACGGTCTGCACACCATATTCATGAAGGCGAGGGGGGGCAAGATCGTCGAGTACCGTGAGTACATGGGCGACATCCGGTCATGATCGAGGTCGCTCTGCGTCGAGCCGCTGGCTTGTTCGCAATGAACCTTGCTCCGCCGGGGAGCCTAGGGGGTGTTGACGTTTCGAGCCAGAGGGGTCGATGAGGACGGGGAAACCTGCAAAATCACGGTTCCCACACCGCTCCCTCCGCAGGCTGGCAATGCCCCGATCAATGCTCACTGACGAACGCTGGTCGAAGCTGGAAAAGGTTCTGCTCCAGCAAGCCATCTACCAAAAGCCGGATCTGCGCATGACGGTCGAGGGCATGCTCTACCGGATGCGCGCAGGCTGCCCGTGGAGAGACCTGCCCAGCGCCTTCGGAGGCTGGAACTCGGTCTACAAGCGTTTCAACGCGTGGTCGTCGGCGGGCAAGTGGCTCAAGGTTTTCCAGGCATTGATCGAGGAGCCCGATCTCGAGTGGGCCTTCATCGATGGCACCTATGTGAAGGCCCACCAGCACAGTGCCGGTGCGGCCACCGACCAGCCCGAAGCCATCGGTAAAAGCCGCGCGGGACACACGAGCAAGATCCATCTGGCCGTCGATGCATATGGACTGCCCGTGGCTTTCGAGATCACCGGGGGCGAGGTCAATGACTGTAGCTCGGCCCCCGAGCTGATTGCACAGCTGCCGTCCGCCGAAGCGATCGTGGCCGACAAGGGCCATGACAGCGAGTGCATCCGCGAGCAGATCGAGGCGCAGGGCGCTCAAGCGGTCATTCCCCGAAAGCGCAACTCGATCAAGGGCAATGGCGATCTGGACCGGGGGCTGTATCGCTACCGGCATCTGGTCGAGAATGCCTTTGCCCGGCTGAAGCATTACCGCGCCGTGGCGTTCCGCTACGACAAGCTGAAGCGAAATTACGAGAGCAGGGTAGCCATGGCCTGTGGGTTCCTGTGGCTCCCCATGTGACGTCAACACCCCCTAGGGGTGATCACGAACAAAAACGAAACCGCCCAGAAGGCAGCCAACATGCTGATAGTCACTGGATCTTCCCTTTCGCCAGTGCATCGACTGCGGATAACTGCATGGCTCTTTCTCGCGGACGTGAAGGGCAGTCCCCCTGTTGAAGAGTGAGAGCTACCGGGAGTCATAAGGGAAAGAGGAGAATAGAGAGATTCTGATAGAATTTTCTTTCAAATCTTCCAGAGCGCTAGCCTGTCAGGGATAATTTCTTCCACATGGATAGAATTGATCGAAAGATTCTTGCCGAGCTTCAAGCTGACGGTCGCCTCTCGCTGACAGAGCTAGCAGAGCGAGTGGGTCTGAGCCTCTCACCTTGCCATCGCCGTGTCCGTGCGATGGAGGAGGCGGGAGTGATTCAGAGCTATCGCGCTCATCTGGCGCCGGACGCCCTGGGGCTGAGCTTTTCGGCTATGGTTTTCGTGACCATGCGGGAAGGTACTAGCCGAGCGGTTGCGGAGTTCGAGACGGCTCTTCTGGAGATTCCGCAGATAATCGAGGCGCAAAGATTGTTCGGCGACCCCGATTACCTTCTACACGTCGTTACTCGAGATCTTTCGGCATTCCAGCAGCTTTATGATGAACGACTGTCGGCACTGCCTAACGTCCAACGATTGACCTCAACCCTGGTCATAAAACGGGTTATTGCAGACCGAGCCCTACCGCTGTAACGCCCCACTTACAAGATCGTGTCCGAAGTACGGCTCAGCCGGAGCGTCCGCTCCTGGCCGATGTTCCGGGCTCCGCGACCGTGCGACTGGACATTTTTTGACCAGCCGCGCATGATGCGCGCGCCTGCATGGAGCAGGCCCTACAGGAGGACGCTCATGGCCACGAAATCCCGCTCCCGGCCGAACAAAGCCAAATCCCTGGTCGCCCAACCGCTGTTCCGCTGCCGCCAGGAACAACCGAAGAAAGGCAAGGGTAGCTACCGCCGCGAAGCCTTCCGGTCCGACGACCGGAAGGCTTCGGTCTTTTCGGGCCGGGCCAATCACGCCATGCAAGAGCGGAGCCTGCGCCGCCGGGCCGCCTAAACGAACAACCCCAGCCGGAACAACCGGTCGATCCCGAGCAGGACGGCATAGGCCAGCAGCGTCGCCAGCACGCCCGCCCCCAGTGCGGGCCAGAAGCTCCAGCCCAGCTTGACCGCCGCGGGAAAGACCAGGAAGAAGGCCAGCGACGGCAGCACCAGCCAGAAGATCCCCCGCGCCAGGACAGCGGCCTGCAGAGCGCTGCCGGTATCCCGATACAACCAGATCAGCGCCAGCAGCGAGGTCAGCGGCAAGGAGGCCAGCAGCGCCCCCGCGAAAGAACTGCGCTTGCCGAGTTCGCTGATCAGCACCACCAGCAGCGCGGTCACCAGCACCTTGATCAGGAAGGCGGTCAAGAGCTCAGCTCCTGTTCCAGGCGGCCCGGGGCAGCCATCCGGTCCTCCGGCTGTGGCTCGCGCGATTCCGCATGCCGATGCAGCCAGCGGTACAGCGCCGGCAGCACGACCAGGGTCAGCAGGGTCGAAGAAATGATCCCGCCGATGACCACCGTCGCCAGCGGCCGCTGGACCTCGGAGCCGGCGCCGACGTTGAGCGCCATCGGCAAAAAGCCGAGCGACGCCACCAAAGCGGTCATCAGCACCGGGCGCAGGCGGCCGAGGGCGCCCTCGACGAGCGCCGTCTCGAGGCCCGCGCCGCGCTCGCGCAAGCGGCGCACGAAGGCGATCATCACCAGCCCGTTGAGCACCGCCACCCCGGACAGGGCGATGAAGCCGACCCCGGCGGAGATCGACAGCGGGATGCCGCGCAGGGCCAGGGCGATCACCCCGCCGGTCAGCGCCAGCGGCACGCCACTGAACACGATGAGCGCATCGCGCACCGAGCCGAAGGCCCAGAACAGCAGGGCGAAGATCAGCGCCAGGGTGACCGGTACCACGATCGCCAGGCGCTGGCTGGCCGAGATCAGTTGCTCGAAGGTACCGCCGTAGTCGACCCAGTAGCCGGCCGGCACCGTGACCTCGGCGGCCACCCGCTGGCGCAGCTCGGCGACGAAGCCGCCGAGGTCGCGCCCGCGCACGTTGGCGGTCACCACCACCCGGCGCTTGCCGTTCTCCCGGTTGATCTGGTTAGGCCCCTGCTGGATCTCCAGCTTCGCCACCTCGCGCAGCGGCACGGTCTGCGGCGCGCCGGACAGCCAGGCGGCGGCGCGGCTGGACTCGTCGGCGTTGAGGCCGTCGCCGAGCGGGATCGGCAGGTCGGCCAGGGCCGCGGGGTCCTGACGCAGGCGCTCGGGCAGGCGCACCACGATGTCGAAGCGCCGGTCGCCCTCGAACAGCTGGCCGGCGACCTCGCCGCCGACCGCCGTGGCCAGGGTGTCCTGCACCGCGCCGGGGTTGAGGCCGTAGCGCGCCAGCGCCTGGCGGTCGGGGACGACGCTGAGCAGCGGCAACCCGGTGGCCTGCTCCAGCTTGACGTCGGCGGCGCCCGGCACCCGCTTGGCCAGCGCCTCGATCTCCTGACCGACCGCCACCAGCCGCTCCAGGTCGTCGCCATAGAGCTTGATCGCCACATCGGCACGCACCCCCGAGATCAGCTCGTTCATGCGCATCTGGATCGGCTGGGTGAACTCATAGTTGTTGCCCGGCAACCGCTTGACCGCTGCCTCGATCTCGGCGATCAGCGCGGCCTTGGGCTTGCGTGGGTCGGGCCACTGCGCGCGCGGCTTGAGGATCAGGAAGGTGTCGGCCACCGAGGGCGGCATCGGGTCGGTGGCCACCTCGGCGGTGCCGAGCTTGCCGAACACCCGCTCCACCTCGGGAAACTGCTTGATCCGCGCCTCCAGGGTCGCCTGCATGCGGATCGCCTGGTCCAGGCTGGTGCCGGGAATGCGCAGCGCATGCAGGGCGATGTCGCCCTCGTCGAGGCTCGGCACGAACTCGCTGCCCAGCCGGGTGGCAAGCAGCCCGCAGGCGGCGACCAGCGCCAGCGCCGCGGCGATCACCCAGCCGCGCCGGCGCAGCGACCAGCCCAGCAGCGGCGCATAGCCGCGCCGCGCCCAGCGCATCAGGCGGGTGTCGTGCTCCGCCACGCGGCCGCGCAAAAACAGCGCGATGGCCGCCGGCACGAAGGTCAGCGACAGCAGCATGGCGCCGCTCAGGGCCAGCACCACGGTGATAGCCATCGGCTGGAACATCCGCCCTTCGATGCCGCCGAGGGCGAAGATCGGCAGGTAGACGGCGGTGATGATGCCCAGCCCGAACAGGCTCGGGCGGATCACCTCGGCGGTGGCCGAAGCCGCGGTGTCGAGCCGCTCGCCGCCGGTCATCGGCCGGCCCAGCGCCTGCTGCAGGGCGCCGAAGCGGCGCAGGCAGTTCTCGACGATGATCACCGCGCCGTCGACGATCAGGCCGAAGTCCAGCGCGCCCAGGCTCATCAGGTTGCCCGACACCCCACCGCGCAGCATACCGGTGACGGTGAGCAGCATCGACAGCGGAATCACCATGGCGGTGATCAGCGCCGCGCGGAAGTTGCCGAGCAGCAGGAACAGCACCGCGATCACCAGCAGCGCACCCTCGGCCAGGTTCTTGGCCACCGTCTCGATGGTGCGCTCGACCAGGCGGGTGCGGTCGTAGACCGGGTTGGCGCTGACCCCGGGCGGCAGGCTCCGGTTCGCCTCGGCGAGCTGCTCCGCCGAGGCCTGGGCGACCTCGCGGCTGTTCGCGCCGATCAGCATGAACACCGTGCCCAGCACCACCTCGCTGCCGTTCTGGGTGGCCGCGCCGTTGCGCAGCTCCGGCCCCTCGCCCACCTCGGCCACGTCGCGCACGCGGATCGGCACGCCCTCGCGGCGGTCCAGCACGATGTCGCGCAGGGCGTCGAGGTCGGCGATCTGCCCGGGGGCGCGGACCAGGAACTGCTGGCCGTTGCGTTCGATGTAGCCGGCGCCGAGGTTCCGGTTGTTCGCCGCCACCGCGCGGACCACGTCGTGCAGGGTGAAGCCCAGGGCGACCAGCCGGGCCGGATCGGGGGTGATGTGGATCTGCCGGGCAAAGCCGCCGATGGTGTTGACCTCGGTGACCCCGGGGGTGTTGCGCAGCTGCGGCCGCACCACCCAGTCCTGCAGGGTGCGCAGGTCGGTGGCGCTCCAAGGCGTGCCGTCGGGCTTGCGCGCCGCCGGGTCGGCATCGAGCGTGTACATGAAAATCTCGCCCATGCCGGTGGCAATCGGGCCCATCGCCGGCTCGAGGCCGGCCGGCAGCTGCGCGCGCACCTGCTGCAGGCGCTCGCCGACCTGCTGGCGGGCGAAGTACAGGTCGGTGCCGTCCCGGAACACCACGGTGACCTGCGACAGGCCGTAGCGCGAGATCGAGCGCATGTGGTCCAGGCCGGGCAGGCCGGCCAGCGCGGTCTCGATCGGGAAGGTCACGCGCTGCTCGGCCTCGAGCGGCGAGTAGCCGGCAGCCTCGGTGTTGATTTGCACCTGCACGTTGGTGATGTCCGGGGTGACGTCGATCGGCAGCTTGGTGAAGCTCCAGCCGCCCAGGCCCGCCAGGGCCAGGGTGAGCGCAAGCATCAGCCAGCGCTGGACGATGGCGAAGCGAATGATGTTCTCGAGCATCGCGGCACCCTCAGTGATCGTGGGAAGCGCCGGACTTTTCAATGTCCGCCTTCACTAGGTAGCTCTGCTCGACCACCAGATCATCGCCCGGCTCGATCCCCGCCAGCACCTCGACCCGCTCGGCGTCGCGCCGGCCCAGCTCGACCGGGCGCACCTCGTAGGTGTCGCCGACGCGAACGAACACCACCTCCCAGTCGCGGAAGGTTTGCAGCGCCGCCAGCGGCACGACCAGCGCGGCCGGCTGGCGGGCGACGACGATGCGCGCCTTGACCGCCGAGCCGGGACGCCAGAAGCCGTCGGCGTTGGCCAGGCTGGCACGGGCCACGGTACTCTGGCTGACCGTCGCGGTGCCGGGCAGCACGCGCTCGAGCACGCTGCGGGCGCTGGCGCCGTCGCTCAGGCGGGTCACCTCGACGGGAAGGCCCGGACGGATGTGCTGGGCATCGGCGCCGAACAGGTGCAGGTCGACCCACAGGGTCGACAGGTCGGCGACCTCGAACAAGGGCGCGCTCTCGCCGGCCAGGGCGCCGAGGCTGGCGTTGCGCGCCAGCACCACGCCGGAGATCGGCGAGGTCACCAGGTACTCGGTCAGGCTCAGGTTGCTTTCCACGCTGGCCAGGGTCTGTCCCGCGCGCACCGGGTCGCCGACGTTGACGGCGAGGCGGCGGATCGGCCCGGGAAAGCGCGCCGCGACCTTGGCGACCTTGCCTTCGACCGGGGTCAGCAGCCCCTGAACCTCGTGCGCGTCGGCGATCTCCCCGGGACCGGCCGGCGCCACGCGGATGCCGGCCTCCTCGGCGATGGTCCGCTCGATCTCGGTGCGTCCCTCGTAGCTCGGGTAGGCCCAGCGCAGCGCCTGGCCCTCGACCGTGGCGAGCACCTCGACGTCGAACGAATGCGGCTCGCCGACCACGCTGGAGGCCATCAGGCTGCCATCGGCCTGGGCTTCCAGCCGGTGGTTCTCGGCACTGTCGCCAAGGCGCCTGAGGCGCACCTCGATGCTGCCGGCCGCGGGCGGCAGCAACTGGCCGTCGCGGTACAGCCAGGCCTGGTATTTCGGCGGCGTGCCGTCCTCGGCGATTCCCAGCTCGACGGCCAGCGCGCCCTGCTCGAGCAGGCGGCCACCATGTGCGCCCTTGCGCAGCTCGTCGTGCTCTTCATGTTCACCATGCCCGCCGTGCTCGCCGGCATGCTCGTGAGGGGCGGACTCGGCCGGCGAATGGCCGTCGCAGGCAGTCAGCGCCAGGGTCAGGGCCAGCAGCAGACCGGCCGGGAGGGATGCTTTCATGGGGCGTTTCCTTGGTCGGTGGACGGAGCGGCGACGAATGCCTGGCCGGTGAGTCGCTGGATTTCGATGAGGGTGCGCTGGGCGTCGAGCGCGGCGTCGAGCTGCTGGCGGCGGGCCGCAGTCCGCTCGGACTGCAGCTGGGCCCATTCCAGGTAGCTGACAGCGCCAGCGCGATAGGCACGCTCGGCGGCGCCCTCGGCGCGGGACAGCAGGGGGATGACCTCGGCCTGCAGGCGGCGGACCTCGAGCTGCGCGGCGCGGTAACGGCCGTGCGCCTCGGCCAGGGTGGAATGCAGCGACAGCTCGCGGGCCTCGCGCTCGATCTCCAGCGCCGTCAGCTCGGCCTGGGCGGCGCGGATCTCGGGTTCGGCACGGCGCTCCGCGCCCAGCGGCAGCGACAGGCTGCCGACCAGGCCGAAGTCGTCGCTCGCCTCGAGGCGGCGCACGCCGACCTGCCAGCTCAGGTCCGCCGCCGCCTGGCTGCGCGCCAGTTGCAGACGCGCCTCGCGGATGCGCCGCTGGCCGACGAACTGGCTCAGCTCCGGGGTGCGCTCGAGCAGTGCGCTCAGCGCGGCGAAGTCGGCGATCTCCGGCAGTCGCGCGGGATCAGCGACGACCACCTCGAACTGCGGATCGCGCTCGCCCCAGAGCGCCGCCAGGTATTGGCGCGCCGCATCCAAGCGCTGCCGGGCCCTGGCCCGCTCCAGCTCGGCGCGGGCCAGGGCCGCCTCTGCGGTGAGGGCCACCGACTCCGGCGAGGCGCCGGCCTGCAGGCGCCGGCGCGCCCCGGCCAGGGTCCGCCGGCGCTGGGCGATGTCCTGCTCGGCGATCTCGCCCTGGCGGCGGGCCGCGACCATCGCCAGATAGCGCCGGGCCACTTCGGCCAGCAGGTCCAGGCGCCGCGCCTCGCGCTCGACCGCCAGGGCGTCGATGCGGCTGCGGGCCAGGATCTGCCGCGCATCAAGCTTGCCGCCGCGCTCCAGCACCGAGGCCAGGCTCAGGGTCAGCTCGGCGCCTTGCAGGCCACGCGCTTCGTCGGTGCCGAAGGCGTTCTCCAGGGTGGCGCCGGCGACCAGCGCCGGACGCAGGGCGGCGCGGTCACGTTCCGCGGCGAACACCGCGCCGCGGCTGTCGAACAGGCGCAGTTCGGGATGGGTGGCGGCGACGCGGGCGAAGGCGTCGTCCAGGGAAAGACGGTCGGCGGCGAGCGCGGGCCAGGCCACGGGGAATACCGCGACCAATGCGGCGAGCGCCGCGAGTCGTGAACGCATGAAGAAGCTCCGATCGGATCAAGGTAAGGGAGTGCCGGCTACAGGCCAGGCGGGTGCTTACGCGACGATCGGCGGTCGGTAGGGCGCGTGGGGGGGCGACACGGGCAGGAGCGGCGTCTCGTCCAGCGCGCGGACACGGCTCGGAGTAACGGCGCTCAGGCACGGGAAGGCGGACAGGGCGACCTGCGCAACATGCCCGGCGCAATGGGCGGAGTGGAGCAGCGCATGCAGGCCTCCGCCACTCTCATCGTCCACCTCCACTTGGGCGCCCGGGTCGCTGCCGTGGCCGGACGCGTGCCCGAGATGGGCATGTGCGCCGTGCGGAGCATGGGAGAGGTCGTGGAGCTCGCCGAGCGAGGTCAGCACCGGAGTCACCAGCATGGCCAGCAGCAGCGCCAGTGCGACGAGGCACGGGACAAGCGCGGGGCGATGATGAGGAAAACCGGACATGGCTACGAGGACCTGGGCAATCCGCTGTCGAGAGGGGGTGACAGGAAGCGCGGGTCACCCTACACGCGCCGGCAGCGCGACGCAACCGGGGCGGTGCCCTTCCGGCGGGTCCGGGCGGACAAGCCTTTCCCCGACATGTTATGGTCGCCGCTTGATTGCAGCCTTCGAGATGTACCGATGCTCAGCACCCCGGCCCCCGGCCAGATTCTCCGCCAGCTGATCGCCGGCAGCGCACTGGCCCTGCTGACCGCCTGCGTCGACACCCCCGCCGCTGACTCCGCCCCGGCAGTCGCCGCGCCAACCCCGAGCGCGCCCAGCGTGGCACCCTTGACGACGGTCGGCGCGCCGTCTGCGCTCTCGACCGCGCCGCTCGCCGCCATCAGCTTCGAGGACTGGCGCGAGAATTTCCGCCGCGAGGCGCTGGCCGGCGGCATCCAGCCGCTGGTGTTCGACCGGGCGTTCGCCGGCGTCGGCCCCGACCCCGGGGTGGTCACCGCGGACCGCAGCCAGCCGGAGTTCACCCGGCCGGTCTGGGAATACCTGGAAGGCGCCCTGGCCGAGAAGCGGGTGCGCAGCGGCCAGACCCTGCTGAGCCGGCATGCCGAACTGCTGGGCCGGATCGAGGCGCGCTATGGCGTCGACCGCCAGGCGCTGGTGGCGGTCTGGGGGCTGGAAAGCAACTTCGGCCAGGTCATGGGCAACAAGTCGGTGATCCGCTCGCTGGCCACCCTGGCCTTCGAGGGACGTCGCCCGCAGTTTGCCCACGACCAGCTGCTGGCGGCCCTGTCGATCCTGCAGAACGGCGACGTGCGGCCGGAGCGGATGATCGGCTCCTGGGCGGGCGCCATGGGCCAGACCCAGTTCATCCCGACCACCTACCACAGCCATGCGGTGGACTTCGACGGTGACGGGCGCCGCGACATCTGGGACTCGACCGCCGACGCCCTGGCCTCCACTGCCCACTACCTGCAGGCATCCGGCTGGCGCCGGGGGCAACCCTGGGGCTTCGAGGTACGGTTGCCGAAGGGCTTCGACTACGCCCAGGCCGACATGGCCACGCGCAAGTCGCTGCATGAATGGCGCCAGCTGGGCCTGAGCCTGCCCGCCACCAGCGCCCAGGACGGCGAGCAGGCCAGCCTGCTGCTGCCCGCCGGGCACCGCGGCCCGGCCTTCCTGGTGCTGGGCAACTTCCGCAGCATCCTCAAGTACAACAACTCGACCTCCTACGCGCTGGCCATCGGACTGCTCGCCGAGCGATTCCAGAACCGCGGGCAGATCGTCGCCGCATGGCCGCATGGCGATACGCCGCTGAGCCGCAGCGAGCGCATCGAGCTGCAGAACCTGCTGTCCGGCAACGGCTTCGACCCCGGCAGTGCCGACGGCATCATCGGCGCCAATACCCGCAAGGCAGTGCGCAGCTTTCAGCAGACCCTCGGCTGGCCGGCCGATGGCTACCCGACCAGCGAGCTGCTCGAGGCCCTGCGCCTGCAGTGAGGCGGTCCCGGCCGCTCAGAGGCCCATCCCTGCTACAACCGCACCGAAGATGAAGCCTTGAAGCCGCAGGGGCGAATATCTTTGCGCCCAGAGTCCCACGGAACGACCGCTGGGCACGAATAGCTCCGCTATCGGCACCGATACGCTGCTCGTTCTCCTGCAATGCCTGACGAACCGCTCGCCTCCCCAATGAGCCCGTGGATTGCCCCGGAGCGACTTGCCAAATAAAAACCCGAACGCTAAGGTAGCGCTGTCCATATGGCGCGGCCCTTTCCAGCCGCCCGCTTCGGGACAGCCTTGGTGGCAGTCCACAAGAACAACAAGATAGCGATGACAGACTCTGCCCTGCAGTGCATTTCGACCTGCTGAGATAGCGCTATCCAAGTACCGAGGTACCTTATGGCCCACCCCAGCAAGGCTCGTGCGCACGGGCGCCGCCGCTTGCGGCAAATCCGGTCCCGGTCCGGCGCCTGGCCCGCGCAGCGGCGCTACCGTCAGGAACGACGTTTTCCCCTCCCGCCTCCCCTTACCTTCACTGCCCTGCGCAGATCGCCGAACGTCGGTCACGCGCCAGTCATCCCGTGTCGCTTCGGCGAGAGCGGGAGGAGCAATGCAGTCTCGGCCAAAGGCGATGCCGCCGACGACATCGGCGGCTACTAGAACAACGCCAGCCGCGCCTGCATTCCACGGCCAGCCACAGTCTACCCGCGAAGGCAGCGGGAAATGACGTATCCGGAATTTCTTCACAACAACAACGAGACCCCACGGATAGCCTATGAAAACCCTTCGTCACCCCCAGCCGGGCCCCCTGCTCGCCCTGTCCCTTTCGATCCTGCTCGCAAGCGCCGGCACGGCCTTCGCACAGGACACCTGGACCCACCAGGACGCCAGCACACAACGGTCGCTCACCCCCGACGAGACCTACCCGGAACTCTTCCAGAGCGTCCAGCAGCAATGGCTGTTCGACGACCAGAAGCACTTCGTGGACGCCGTGCCGCGACGCGATCCCGCCGCCATCCGTGCCGACTACCTGGCCCGGCGCAACCAGCCCGGCTTCGACCTCCGGCAGTTCGTGGCGGACAACTTCGAGCCCTCCGCCCCGGCAGAAACCCAACCGACCACCGCGGGCGTGAGCCTGCGCGAGCACATCGACAAGCTCTGGCCGGCTCTCACCCGCCAGCATGTAGAGGTCCCCGCACACAGCAGCAAGCTGCCGCTTCCCTACCCCTATGTGGTGCCGGGCGGGCGCTTTCGCGAGATGTACTACTGGGACTCCTACTTCACCATGCTGGGCCTGGTCGAGAGCGGTGAGAAGCAACTGGCCCGGCACATGGTCGACAACTTCGCCTACCTGATCGACACCTACGGCCATATCCCCAACGGCACCCGCTCCTATTACCTGAGCCGTTCGCAGCCCCCCTTCTTCTCGCTCATGGTCGAACTGGTGGCGCAAACGGAGGGCGACGATGCCTATCGCCGCTATCTGCCGCAACTGCAGAAGGAATATGCCTACTGGATGGAAGGCTCCCAGACCCTCAAGCCCGGCGAAGCGGCACGCTATGTCGTACGGCTGGCCGACGGCAGCCTGTTCAATCGCTACTGGGACGATCGCGACACGCCGCGCCAGGAGTCCTACATGCAGGACCGCGAGACCGCCGAACAGGCCCACGGACGTCCGGCCAACGAGGTCTACCGCGACCTGCGCGCCGGCGCCGCCAGCGGCTGGGACTACAGCTCCCGCTGGCTGGAAGACCGCAAGAACATGGCGACCATCCGCACCACCGCCATCGTTCCGGTCGATCTGAACAGCCTGCTGTACCACCTGGAAACCACCATCGCCCTGGCGTGCGAGAAGAACACCATGCCGAGCTGCACGGACGCCTACAGCGCACGCGCTGATCGGCGCAAGCGGGCGATTGAACGGCATCTGTGGAATAGCGCCGGTTACTACGGCGACTTCGACTGGAAAAAGAACCAGCTCAGTGACCAGGTCACTGCCGCCACACTGTATCCCCTGTTCGTCGGCGTGTCCTCCCCTGGGCGGGCCCGCTTCACCGCCAAGACGGTGGAAGCAAGCCTGGTCAAGCCAGGCGGGCTGAACACCACGCAAATCGACAACGGACAGCAGTGGGACGCCCCCAACGGCTGGGCGCCCCTGCAGTGGATCGCCGTGTCCGGCCTGCGCCGCTACGGCCAGGAGCAGCTGGCGCAGACCATCGCCCGGAACTTCCTCGCCCAAGTGCAGGCGCTGTTCGAGAAGGAGCACAAGCTGGTGGAGAAATACAGCGTGGAGGGCGAGAACCTCGGCGGTGGCGGCGGCGAATACAAGCTGCAGGACGGCTTCGGCTGGACCAACGGCGTCACCCTGAAACTGCTGGGCCTCTATCCGCAGCAGGAGGCGGTGGCAAGGCAATAGGAACCCGAGCCCCGAGCGGGGACAAGCCCCCCTTCGGGGGGCTTCGTCTCCGCCAGGCATGCGGCGCCTCAGCGGCTACAGCTCGCCACGCCTGGCCAGCTCGCGTATCCGGTCGGCCGTCCGGCAGGCGATGGCCTGGATGGTCAGCGAGGGGTTGACGCCCCCCACGGTGGGAAACACCGAGCTGTCGCAGATCCACAGGTTGCGGATGTCCCAGCTGCGACAGTCGGCGTCGACCACGCTGCCCTCCGGTTCGAAGCCCATCCGCGCGGTGCCGGCGAGATGGGCGGTATTGTCGGACTCGGCCCAGATGTCGCAGGCATCGATGGCGTCCAGGCCGCGGCGCATGAACGCCAGGGCGTGCGCCACCAGACGCCGGTCGTTGTCGCACAGCGACCAGGTGACACGGGCGACGGGCAGGCCGAAACGGTCGCGCTCGTCGGCCAGACTCACCCGGTTGCGCGCCTGCGGCAGGGTTTCGCCGACGATCTTCAGGCCGACCTGGTGGTTGTAGTGCTGCATGGCGTCCACCAGAGCCTGGCCCCACAGGCCGCGGTTGCCGGTCTGGCTGGCGACCCAGGCGGCGGGCAACGGGCCCTGGCTCATGAAGGCGTAGCCGCCGAAGAAGTCCTTGCCCCGGTCCTCGTAGTTCCAGTGCTCGCACAGGGCCATCGACGGCGGCCCCTTGTACCAGCGCACCTCCTCCGCCAGCCGTCCCCATATCGCCTGATTGGTATGCACCATGAGGTTCCTGCCGAGCAGCCCGGAGCTGTTGCCCAGCCCGTGCGGATGGCGCGCGCAGGCCGAGCTGAGCAGCAGCCGCGGCGTCTCGATGGCGTAGCCGGCGACCACCACGTGGCGGGCGCGCTGGAACCGCCACGCCCCTTCGCGGTGGTAGTGCAGGCCGCTGACCAGGCCGTCGGCGCCGGTCTCGATGCGCCCGACCATGGCCAGGTCGCGGATTTCCGCGCCGGCCCTGAGCGCCCGGGGTATCCAGGTGGTCAGCACGCTCTGCTTGGCGTTGGTCGAACAGCCGGCGACGCAGAAGCCGCGGTAGACGCAGGGCGGGGCATCCTCGCGGGGCGCGGAGAGGGTCGCCAGCGGCGTTGGCGCCCAGGCCACGCCCAGGGCCTCGCAGGCGCGCGCCAGGGCCAGGCCGGGGGCGTTCACCTCGTGCTGGCGGTAGGGATAGCGCGGGCGTTTCGGTCCCCAGGGATAGCGCAGCGGACCGGCAATCTTCAGCGCCTGCTCGACTTCGGCGTAGTAGCGCCACATCTCCCGCCAGTCGATCGGCCAGTCGATACCGTATAGCCAAGCAGGCTACGCGACCTGAACCACTCGGGGCGAAAGCGCAGCGAGACCATAGCAAAGTGCACGGTACTGCCGCCGACCGCCCTACCGCTGTTGTTGGTGCCGAGCTTGAGCGGATCGTCGCCATCGCACAGGCGTTCGTCGGTCCAGAACAGCTTTTCCTGGTGCGCCTCGTCGGAGGCGAACTCTTCCAGCGGTCGCCACCAAGCGCCGGCGTCGAAGGCGACCACGGAAAAGCCGGCCTCGGCCAGCCGGCAGGCCAGGGTGCCGCCGCCTGCGCCGGTGCCGACGACAGCGAAATCCACCGGCTCGCGTTCCGGGTACTCGCGCATCGGCACCCAGCCGCCGCGCCGGAACACGTCCGGTGCCCGGCCGTCGCGCCCGCGCGGGATTTCCAGGGCTTCGAGGAAGGGATCACCTGACACGCCGGTTCAGCTCCAGGGCCTTGCCCTCCTGGCCCGTCCTGATCTCGGCCGGCTCCCAGGGGTCGCGCGCATTGGCGCCCAGCCGCACATAGCCCCGGGGGCTGGCCGGACCGCCGAAGCCGATCTCGCTCCAGGCCGTCGGATGGCTGTAGTAGGCCGAGGTGATGTCATGCAGCAGGCGGTGGTAGAAGAACAGCGCCGCCGGCATGCCGCCCCAGGCCGGGTGGTCGAGTTCGCCGTCCTGCATGGCGCGCAGCAGCGCATCCTGCACGCCCCCCGCCAGCTTGGCGAAGGCCCGGCCATGACGGGCCTTCGCCTCGGCCTCCAGCGCCGCCAAGCCCTGGCGCCAGGCCTGCTGCAGTGGGGGCAGGCGGCTGTCCCGATAGCCATCGCCGCGCCGCTCGAAGAGCTTGGCGTCGACCATGGCCGCCAGGGGCACCGGCGGACGCCCGGCCGGCTGCGGCAGAATGCGTGCGCAGGCCGCCTCGAGGATGCGCCACTCGTGCGGCGCGAAGAACCTCGGCTCGCGCGGCAGCGCCAGCCGGGCATCCACGGCTCGGCGCGTCGGCTCGTTCCAGGACAGGCTGTGACGCTTGGCCAAGACGTCATAACCGGGATAGCGCGTGCTCATGCCTGCCTCTCCCCCTGGTGCACCAGGGCCTGCCGCTCCCGGTCCAGCAGCCGCTCTGCGGCCAGACCGGCCAGCGCCAAGCCGGTGAAGCCGGCCGGTGCCGGCAATGGCGGACCGGCATGCAAGTTCTGCCGCCAGTTGCGCCAGCCGCCGCAATTGCGCGCGACGCCGAGGGTATGAAAGCCGGTCCCGGCCAGCCCCATCAGCGCGGTGAAGCGCAGCCAGTAGCGCGACAGCCGGTGCAGCCGGGGACTCCCGGCCCCGGCCAGGGCGCTGCCGGCCAGGAGTCCTGCGGCGACCGGCGGGGCGCTGACCGGCAGGAACATGGCCGGGTTCTGGAAGGCGCCGCGAAAGTGCAGCAGCCCGGCCTCGGCCGAGGTGCCCAGCAGCCCCGCGGCGGCCATCAGCGCCAGGGTTTTGCCGGCCGGCAGTCCGAACAGCCGTGGCACGCCATCGCTGGTCGCGCAGCGCAGGCGCTCGGCGCAGCCGCCCAGCAGGCCGGACAGCACCAGCGCCGCCGGCGCGCCGAGCGGGGCGGCATAGAACAGGTTGCTCCAGCCGATGCCGCCCGGGCGCTTGGCGATGTTCCAGAGGTGGAAGCCGGTCCCGGCCAGCCCGGTCAGCACCGAACCCAGCGCAATGACGTCGCGCAGGCGGTGCGCCTGCGGCAGGGCTTCACGCAGGCGCCGGCTGCCGGCCAGCAGCGACAGGCCGGAGCTGAGCAGCGGGGCGTACATGGCGCGGTTCCGGAAGTCGCCGCGGTAATGCTCCAGGGTGCTGTCGGCCGCCACGGCCAGGGCCAGCACGCCCGCCCCCCGGTCGAGCTGGTGCAGCGGCTCCTGCAGGGACTCGCCGCCGGGCCGGGCCGCGGCCTGCCGCCGCGCCTCGCGGTGCTGCCAGCAGAGCGCGGCACAGGCGAGCGCGCCGCCCGCGCCCAGCGCCAGCCACTGCAGTCGGGTCCGGGACACCATGGGCGCGCCTCAGGCCGCGTAGGCCCGGGCGTCCGCCCGGCGCAGGCGCAGGCCATGGCCGGGCGCCGTCAGGTCGGGGGCGATCCGCCCCTGGCGCAGCTGCGGCGCGCCGTCGAAGAGCATCGCCTCGATGCGCACGTGGTCGTGGAACCATTCGACATGCCGCAGCCGCGGCACCGCGCAGGCCACCGGCAGGTGCAGGGCTGGCGCGCAGTGCGCCGACAGGTCGAGATGGAAGGCCTCGCAGAGTGCCGCCGCGCGCAGGAAGCCGCTGATCCCGCCGCACCGGGTGAGGTCGGCCTGCAGCACGTCCACGGCCCCCCGCTCCAGCAGGCGGCGGAAGTCGTCGGGGGTGTAGGCGTACTCGCCGGCGACGATCTCCAGATCCGGACCAGCGGCATCCATAGCCCTGCGCACCCGGCACAAGCCGTCGAGGTCGTCCGAACTGACCGGCTCCTCGAACCAGCCGACGCCCAGCTCCCCCATGCGCCGGGCCAGGGCGATGGCCTGGCGGCTGCCGTAGGCACCGTTGGCGTCGACCAGCAGCCCGGCCCCGCCGATCGCCTCGCGCGCCGTCCTGATCCGCGCCAGCTCGCGCCCGGCCTCGCCGCCGATCTTCATCTTCACCCAGCGGCAGCCGTCCTCCACCGCCCAGCGGCCGAGCTGCTCGCGCAGCTGGCAATCCGAGTAGGAGAGAAAGCCCCCACTGCCGTATACCCTCACGTTGTCGCGGCAGCGCCCGAGCAGGGTCGCCAGGGGCAGGTCGAGCAACCTGGCCTTGAGGTCCCAGAGCGCCGTGTCGAGGGCCGAGATGGCGCAGGCGGCGAGGCCCGCGCGGCCCAGGTTGCGCACCCGCGCCCAGAGCTGCCCGCTGACCCGGGCGGGCGCCATCGGATCGGCGCCCACGACCAGCTCGCCCAGGCTGTCGTCGATCAGCCGCAGCAAGGCGGCATCGGCGTAGGTATAGCCCAGGCCGGTCTGGCCGCCGGCCTCGACCTCCACCAGCACCAAAGTCGTCGCCTCCCACTGGAAGGTGCCGTCGGCCTCGGGCCGGTCAGTGGGGATACGATAGGCCGAGGCGCGCACACTGACGACCCTCAGGTCTGGCGCGGCCATCACTGCCTGTCCTTGCCCTTGGGCAGGACGCTGCCGAGCACCTGCTTGGCCGTCTGGGCGATGATGCCGGCCTGCTCCGGGTCGCCCTGCAGCAGGGTGCTGGCGAACTTCCTGGCCTGCTCGAAGGTGATGTGCGGCGGCAGCGGCGGCACGTCCGGGTCGGTCTTAAACTCGATCAGCACCGGCCGGTCGGCGGCCAAGGCTTCTTCCCAGGCGGCGGCGACGGCATCCTCGCGGTCGACGTAGATGCCCCTGAGGCCGATGGACTCGGCGAAGCGGTGATAGGGCACGTTGGGAATATTCTGCGAGGCCTCGAATTTCGGGTCGCCGGCCATCACCCGCTGCTCCCAGGTGACCTGGTTGAGGTCCTCGTTGTTGAACACGCAGCAGATCCAGCTCGGGCTCTGCCATTCCTGCCAGTACTTGGCGACGGTGATCAGCTCGGCCATGTTGTTCATCTGCATGGCGCCGTCGCCGACCATGGCCACCACCGCGCGGTCAGGGTAGAGGAACTTGGCGGCGATGGCGTAGGGCACGCCGGCGCCCATGGACGCCAGGCCGCCGGAGAGCGAGCAGAGCATGCCGCGGCGGATCTTCAGATCGCGGGCGAACCAGTTGGCGCAGGAACCGGAGTCGCAGGTGACGATGGCACGCTCGGGCAGGCGCGGCGACAGCTCGAAGGCCACCCGCTGCGGGTTGATCGGCGTGGCCGACACCAGGGCGCGGCTCTCGAGCTTCTTCTCCCAGTCGCCGCGCCAGTCCTCGATGTCGGCGCGCCAGCGGCGATCCTCCTTCTCCCGCAGCAGCGGCAGCAGGGCGCGCAGGGTTTCGGCGGCATCGCCCTCCAGGTTGACCTCCATCGGGTAGCGCAGGCTGAGCATGTCGGCCTTGAGATCGATCTGCACGCCGCGCGCCTGGCCCTCCTTGGGCAGGAATTCGGAATAGGGAAAGCCGGAGCCGATCATCAGCAAGGTGTCGCACTCCTCCATCAGCTTGTAGCTCGGCTCGGTGCCGAGCAGGCCGATGGAGCCGGTGACCCACGGCAGGTCGTCGGGCAGCGCCGCCTTGCCGAGCAGCGCCTTGGCCACGCCGGCGCCGAGCCGTTCGGCGACCTGGATGACCTCGTCGGTGGCCTGCAGGGCGCCGGCGCCGACCAGGATGGCGACCTTGCTGCCGGCGTTGAGCACTTCGGCGGCCCGCCGCAGGTCCTCGTCGTAGGGCACCTTCCTGGGCCGGCTGTAGCCGATGCCGGAGTGCAAGGTGCCGTGCGCGTGCGGCGGCTCGCTGTACTCCATCTCCTGCAGGTCGTTGGGCAGGACGATGGCGGTCACCCGGCGCTCGCCCAGTGCGATGCGGATCGCCCGGTCGACCAGATGGCGCACCTGCTCCGGCGCACTAGCCTGCTGGACGAAGGCGCCGGCCACGTCCTTGAACATGGACACCAGGTCCACCTCCTGCTGGTAGTGCCCGCCCATGGCGGTGCGCGCCTGCTGGCCGGTGATCGCCAGCACCGGCATGTGGTCCAGGCGGGCGTCGTAGAGACCCGTGATCAGGTGCGAGGCACCAGGCCCCGAGGTGGCGATGCAGACGCCCAGGCCGCCGCCGAACTTGGCCTCCGCCGAGGCCATGAAGGCGGCCATTTCCTCGTGTCGGACCTGGATGAAGCGAATCTTCTCCTGGGCACGGCTCAGGGCGCCGAACACACCGTTGATGCCGTCGCCCGGATAGCCGTAGATGCGTCGCACACCCCACTGGTACAGGCGTTCGACCAGAAAGTCACCGACTGTCGTTGCCATGGCAAACCTCGCTGGATTTGAGGGGCCGGAATCCAGGCCAGGCCATCGATGGGCTGCGCCTCTCCCTGCCACGCAAGCGGCCATGGGGAGGCAGGTTTCGCTCCTGGATGCCTGGCCCTCTGCGTCCCGGGCGGTCATCCGCTCCGGGGACACCGGACGATCCGGCCTGTGGCGGGAGACGGCGGCATGCGCCCGCCGGCTGACGAACGGCCAGGGCCGGACCTCGGGGTCACCAAGGTCTTGACCGGGAAGCCGGGAAAAGATTCGTGATTTTCGACGGCAGGCGACAGTCGCGGATGGCAGGCACGATGCGTGGCGCGAGCCAGCCGCCCTGCCCGGCCATCCGGCTCAGGAAAGGCCCCCTACGGGGCCAGCGGGCGATCAGTCGCCCTTGGCGCCGTGGGCCTGCTGGTCGGCGTGGTAGGAGGAGCGTACCAGCGGGCCGGAGGTGACGTTCTTGAAGCCCATCTTCTGCCCTTCCTCGGCGAACCAGGCGAAGGTGTCGGGGTGGACGAAGCGCTGCACCGCCAGGTGGCTGCGCGAGGGTTGCAGGTACTGGCCGAGGGTGAGCATGTCGATCTCGTGCTCACGCATGCGCTGCATCACCTCGATGACTTCCTCGTCAGTCTCGCCGAGGCCGAGCATCAGCCCGGACTTGGTCGGCACGCCCGGCACACGCTTCTTGAATTCCTGCAACAGGTCCAGCGACCACTCGAAGTCCGAGCCCGGACGGGCGGCCTTGTACAGGCGCGGCACGGTTTCCAGGTTATGGTTGAACACATCCGGCGGCTCGCTGGCGGTGATCTCGAGGGCGATCTCCATGCGCCCGCGATAGTCCGGCACCAGGGTTTCCAGCTGGGTGCCAGGGCTGAGCTTGCGGATCTCGCGCAGGCAGTCGGCGAAGTGCTGGGCACCGCCGTCGCGCAGGTCGTCGCGGTCCACCGAGGTGATCACCACGTACTTGAGGCGCAGGTCGGCGACGGCCACGGCGAGGTTCTTCGGCTCGTCCGGGTCGAGCGGGTTCGGCCGGCCGTGGCCGACGTCGCAGAACGGGCAGCGGCGGGTGCAGATGTCGCCCATGATCATGAAGGTCGCGGTGCCGCCGGCGAAGCACTCGCCGAGGTTCGGGCAGGAGGCCTCTTCGCAGACGCTGTGCAGCTTGTGCTGGCGCAGCAGCTGCTTGATCCGCTCGACCTCGGGAGAAGCCGGCATGCGCACGCGGATCCAGTCCGGCTTGCGCGGCAGCTCCTCGGTCGGAATGATCTTCACCGGGATGCGGGCGACCTTCTCCGCGCCACGCAGTTTGACCCCGGTCTCAACCTTGGCCGGGCCCTTGCCCGTGGTTTCCGTCGTGCTCATATGCTTTCGATCCCGCCCGTAAGGGTCTTTGCTTCAGCGTAACCGAGCTGCGCAGCGAGCTGTGCACGCAGGCGGCTGCTCACCTCGGCGAATTCGACCGGCCCGCGGGCCTGGTCCTTGAGTTGTGTCATGACCATGCCGGCATAACCGCAGGGGTTGATGCGCTGAAAGGGTGCCAGATCCATGTCCACGTTCAGGGCCAGCCCATGGAATGAGCAGCCGTTGCGGATGCGCAGGCCGAGGGAGGCGATCTTCATGTCGCCGACGTACACCCCCGGCGCGTCCGGCTTGGCATGAGCCTCGACCCCGTAGCCGGCGAGCAGCTCGATCAGGCTGAGCTCGATGCGGCTGACCAGTTCGCGCACGCCGATGCCCAGGCGGCGCACGTCCAGCAGCAGGTAGCCAACCAGTTGGCCGGGGCCATGGTAGGTCACCTGGCCACCGCGGTCCACCTGCACTACCGGGATCTCGCCGGGAAACAACACATGCTCGGCCTTGCCGGCCTGGCCCTGGGTGAACACCGGGGCATGCTGCAGCAGCCAGATCTCGTCGGGTGTTTCCGCGTCACGTCGGTCGGTGAAGCGCTGCATCGCCTGCCAGGTCGGCAGGTAGTCGATCAGGCCCGGCTCGCGAATGCCGATCACGCCCGGCATCAGAGCACCATGTGCACGCGCCCGGTGGCGCGCAGCTCGAGGTGGATGGCCTGGAGCTGCTCGAGGCTGGTGGCGGTGATCAGCACCTGCACGGCGAGGTAACGTCCGTTGCGGCTGTCGCGCTGCGTCAGGGTGGAGCTGTCCAGATCGGAGGCATGGCGCTGGATCACCTCGACGACCAGGTTGGCGAAACCCTCGCAGGCATCGCCGATCACCTTGATCGGATAGCGCTCGCAGGGAAATTCAATTTTCGGGGCTTGTACGTCGGTATCGGTCATGGCGGCGGCGAGCGGTCGGCCCGCGGGGACGGCCGTCCACCGGAAGCGGCGGACGGCGGTCGGCAGAGGTTCAGTTGAACAAACCGTAGAAGAACAGGCGGATGCTATCCCATAGACGACGGAACAGGCCACCCTCCTCGACGGCTTCCAGGGCGATCAGGCTGGCACTGCGCAGCACCTGGTCGCCCAGCCGGACCTCGACCCTTCCAACCACGGCGCCCTGCGGGATCGGTGCGATCAGCTGCGGCTCGAGGGTGCTGCTGGTGGTCAGCTGCTTGAGCTGGCCACGCGGCACGGTGAGGGTCAGATCCTCGGCCAGGCCGACCTTGACCTCGCGGCTGGCGCCCTTCCACACCGGCGAGTTGGCCAGCTCGGTGTTCTTCTGGAAGAGGGTCTGGGTCTCGAAGAAGCGGAAGCCATAGGTCAGCAGCTTCTGGGTTTCGGCGGCGCGCGCCTGTTCGCTGTTGGTGCCGAACACCACGGCGATCAGCCGCTGGCCGTCGCGCACCGCGGAGGCCACCAGGCAGTAGCCGGCCTCCTCGGTGTGGCCGGTCTTCAGGCCGTCGACGGTCTTGTCGCGCCACAGCAGCAGGTTGCGGTTGGGCTGCTTGATGTTGTTCCAGAAGAATTCCTTCTGCGCGTAGATCGCATAATGCGCCGGATCGTCGTAGATGATGGCGCGGGCCAGCCTGGCCATGTCATGGGCCGAGGAGTAATGCTCGGGAGCCGGCAGGCCGGTGGCGTTCATGAAGTGCGTGTTGGTCAGGCCGAGGCGCTGCGCGGTGCTGTTCATCATGTCGGCGAAGGCGTCCTCGCTGCCGGCGATGTGCTCGGCGAGGGCCACGCTGGAGTCGTTGCCGGACTGGATGATGATGCCGTGCAGCAGGTCGCTGACGCTCACCTGGGTGCCGACCTGGATGAACATCCGCGAACCGCCGGTGCGCCAGGCGCGTTCGCTGACGGTGACCATGTCGCCTTCCTTGATCTGTCCGCGCTTGATCTCCAGGGTGGCGATGTAGGCGGTCATCAGCTTGGTCAGGCTGGCCGGCGGCAGGCGCTCGTCGCCATTGTTCTGGATCAGCATCTGGCCGCTGGCCGCATCCATCAACAGGTAGGAGGTGGCGGCCAGCTGCGGCGGTGCCGGGATGGCCTGGGGCTCTGCTGCCCAGGCGCTCGGCATGCAGATCAGGAGGACCAGGAAAAGGCGTTGCACAAGTCGGGTGGTTTTCATCGTTTCTCGAGTCGTTGGCTAGTCGAACACACCCTTGCGGGCGATGGAGATTGGTCCCGATCTCAATCGGGCTTGACCAGGGTCGGCTGCCCGAGCCTGGCCAGGCGCACGCTGTCCTGCAGCTGCCGGGCCTCGTCCTGGCTGCCGATCGGCCCCAGACGCACGCGGTGGAAGGTCTGCCGGTCGCGCACCACCGAGCTGACGAACGCCGGGGTGGCGCTGATCCGGCTCAGCTTGTCCTTGAGCAGCTCCGCCGCATCCGGATTGGCGAAGGCGCCGACCTGCAGGTACAGCTCCCCGGCCGGGGCGGCGGCGGCATCGCTGGAGGCGACCTCCACGGGCAGCATGGCCGCCGCATGCTGGCTGGGCGGCGGCGAGTACTCCTCGATCGGCTGCGGCGCCGGGCGGGTCGTCGGCTGCACCGTAGCCATCTGCGGCCGGGCCAGCACCAGCGGTGGCTGGCGGCCCTGCTGAGCCCACCACTCATCCGGATCGATGCCTTCCACACTGACCCGCGCGGTGCCGGTCTCGGCATAGCCGAGCTTCTTCGCTGCGGCAAAGGAGAGGTCGATGATCCGGTCGGAATAGAAGGGGCCGCGGTCGTTGACCCGCAGGATCACGCTCTTCTGGTTGTCCAGGTTGGTCACCCGGACGTAGCTGGGCAGCGGCAGGGTCTTGTGCGCCGCGCTCATTCCGTAAAGGTCGTAGTGTTCGCCGTTGGCAGTGGCCTGGCCATGGAACTTGGTGCCGTACCAGGAGGCGGTGCCAGTCGCCTTGTAGCGGCGGCCATCGTTCATCGGATAGTAGGTTTTGCCCAACACCGTGTAGGGGTTGGCCTTGACCGGGCCGTTGTGGGGCGTGGGCACCGCGTCGGGAATCTGCGAGACGTCGACGTCCCACCAGGGCGCGCCGTCCTTGAGCGGTCGCGGGTAATGGACCGCAGCGGCAGGGCTCGACGACTTGCCGCGCTCCGGTGGCGTGCTGGAGCAGCTAGCCAGCAGCGCCAGGCTGCCAAGCAGGGCCAGACGGATCGGCAGGGCACACCTCGTCATCGGCGGCCACCCCGTGCCTGGAGCAGTAGATCGGAGAGCTGGTACACAGCCATGGCATACATCACGCTGCGGTTGTAGCGGGTGATGGTGTAGAAGTTCGGCAGCCCCATCCAGTATTCCTCGCCCTGCGCGCCGTCCAGACGGAAGGCGGTGACCGGCAGGCCGTCATCGAGGCGGTCACGGGTCTTCCAGCCGAGACTGCGCAGCTCGCCGATGCTCTTCACAGGATCCAGCCCCTCGGTCAGGCCCTGTTCGGCTTCGGTGCCATTGACTTCGGCACGGCTGGCCACCGGCCCGCCGGCGACCCAGCCGTGGCGCTTGAAGTAGCTGGCGACGCTGCCGATGGCGTCGGTCGGGTTTTTCCAGATGTCGATGTGACCGTCGCCGTCGAAGTCCACCGCATAGGCGCGGAAGCTGCTCGGCATGAACTGCGGCAGGCCCATGGCGCCGGCGTAGGAGCCGGTCAGGGTGAGCGGGTCGACCTGCTCCTCGCGAGTCATCAGGAGGAACTCGCGCAGTTCCTTGCGAAAGAAGGGCGCGCGCGGCGGATAGTCGAAACCGAGGGTGGACAGGGCGTCGATCACCCGGTAGTTGCCAGTGTTGCGCCCATAGAAGGTTTCCACGCCGATGATCGCGACAATCACCTGGGCCGGCACGCCGTATTCCTGCTCGGCACGGGCCAGGGCCGCCTCATGCTCGCGCCAGAAGTCCACGCCGCGGGCCACGCGGGCCTCGGTGATGAAAATCGGCCGGTATTCCTTCCACGGCTTGGCCCGTTCCGCCGGCCGCGAAATGGCATTGAGGATCGGCTGCTTGCGCTGCACCTCGCGGAACAGGCCAAGCAGCTGCTCGCTGGCGAAGCCATAGTCGCGGGTCATCTCCGCGACGAACTCGTCCACCTGCGGCGAGTCCGCATAGTCGTCAGCCAGCGCCGCACCGCCGCACAGCGCGCCGGCCAGCCCCAGGGAACCCACCAGGCTGGCCAAAGACAGGGTTCTGGCCACCCGGCCATGCCGTATGTGCATCAATCCATTACTCTTCAAACTTGCGCGATCCATTTGCGATGGGTGTGGATCGACATCAAAACCCCGAACCCCGACAGCAGGGTCACTAGTGAAGTTCCGCCGTAGCTAATGAACGGCAGGGGCACTCCCACCACCGGCAACAGGCCACTCACCATGCCGATGTTGACGAATACGTAAACGAAGAAGGTCATGGTCAGACCGCCGGCCCACAGTTTGCCGAACAGCGTCTGCGCTTGCACGGTAATCATTAGTCCGCGGGCAATGAGCAGCAGGTAGACCAGCAGCAGCAGACAAACGCCGACCAGCCCGAACTCCTCGGCCAGGACCGCAATGATAAAGTCCGTATGGCTTTCCGGCAAAAAATCCAGGTGCGACTGGGTACCGAGCAGCCAGCCCTTGCCGAATACCCCGCCCGAGCCGATAGCCGCCTTCGACTGGATGATGTTCCAGCCGGTACCCAGCGGATCGCTTTCCGGGTCGAGAAAAGTCAGTATCCGCTGCTTCTGGTACTGGAGCAGGACGAAATACCACATGCCCACGGCGACTGGCACCACGGCCGTCACCGCACCGATGATCCACAGCCAGGGCAGCCCGGCGACGAACAGCACGAAGACTCCGGAGGCGAGGATCAAGAGAGAGGTGCCGAGGTCCGGCTGACGCAGGATCAGCACGAAGGGCACGCCGATCAGCACCAGGCTGATGGCGGTGTGCTTGAGGCCCGGCGGCAGATTGTTGCGGGCGAGATACCAGGCGATGGTCGCCGGCATGATGATCTTCATGAACTCCGAGGGCTGGAAGCGGATCACCCCGGGGATGTTGATCCAGCGGGTGGCGCCCATGGCGTTATGGCCCATGACCTCCACCACCACCAGCAGGATCACCCCCAGGACGTAGGCCAACGGTACCCAGCGCGCGATGAAGCGCGCCTCCAACTGAGCGATGACCAGCATGCCGAGCATGCCGAGACCGAACGAGCTGGCCTGCTTGATCAGCAGGTCCAGGTTCTTGCCGCTGGCCGAATAGAGGACGAACAGGCTACCGGCGGCAAGCAGCAGCAACAGCAGGAGCAGCGGGCCGTCGATGTGCAGGCGCTGCAGCAGGGTAGCACGGCGGCGCAGCACGTCCTCGTCGGACAGGGTGCGGTCGAAGCTAGTGCTCATTGGCGAATTCCTGCGGCGCCGCCGCGAACTGCACTTTCAGCCGGCCATCCTCGCCGAGCAGCCAGGCGTCCATCACCTGCTTGGCCACCGGCGCGGCAACGCCGGAGCCGGACTCGCCGTTCTCCACCATCACCGCCACGGCGATCTGCGGATTCTCGGCGGGGGCGAAGGCGATGAACAGGGCGTGGTCGCGATGGCGCTCCTGCAGCTTGTTGCGATCGTACTTCTCGCCTTGGCGGATCGCCACCACCTGCGCCGTGCCACTCTTACCGGCGATGCGGTAGTGCGCCGTGGCGCCGACCTTGTGCGCGGTGCCGCGCGCGCCGTGCATGACCTGCTGCATGTCGGAGCTGATCAGGTCCCAGTTGTGCGGGTCCTTGAGCTGAATGTCCGGCGGCGACGGGCGCGCTGCCAACAGGCCGCTCTCCATCAGTTGCTCCGGCGACAAGCCGTCGGCCTTCAGCAACAGCCGCGGACGGTGCCACTTGCCCTTGTTCGCCAGCAGGGCTGTGGCCTGGGCCAACTGCAGCGGGGTGGCCAGCATGTAGCCCTGGCCGATGCCAGTGATCAGGGTCTCCCCGGGATACCAGGCCTGGCGGCGGTTGATCCGCTTCCACTCGCGCGAGGGCATCAGCCCGGTAGCCTCCTCGAACATGTCCAGGGAGACCCGCTGGCCGATGCCGAAATGGCTCAGGTAGCGGTGCAGGCGGTCGATGCCCATGCGGTGCGCCAGGGAGTAGAAATAGGTATCGTTGGAGCGGGCAATGGCCAGCTCCATGTTCACCCAGCCGTCGCCGCCGCGGTTCCAGTTGCGGTACTTGTGCTTGACGTTGGGCAATTGATAGAAGCCCGGGTCGAAGACCCGTGTGCTGCGCTCCACCACCCCGCTGTCGAGACCGGCCAGGGCGATCACCGGCTTGATCGTCGAGCCTGGCGGATAGATGCCGCGCAGCACCCGGTTGTACAGAGGGCGGTCGATCGAGTCGCGCAGCGCGGCATAGTCCTTGATGCTGATCCCGGTGACGAACAGGTTGGGGTTGAAGCTCGGCTGGCTGACCATCGCCAACACCCCACCGCTGGTCGGGTCGATGGCGACCACCGCCCCGCGCCGCTCGCCGAGAGCCGCCTCGGCGGCCTTCTGCAGGTTCAGGTCGAGGCTCAGGATGAGGTCCTTGCCGGGCACCGGAACGGTATGCTTGAGCACCCGCAGCACCCGCCCGCGGGCGTTGGTCTCGACCTCCTCGTAGCCCACCTGGCCGTGCAGCAGGTCCTCGTAGAACAGTTCCACTCCGGTCTTGCCGATGTGGTGGGTGCCGCTGTAGTCGACCGGATCGAGCTTTTTCAGCTCGCGCTCATTGATCCGCCCGACGTAGCCGACCGAATGGGCGAAGTGCTCGCTCTGTGGATAGTGGCGGACCAGTTGGGCGGCCACCTCGACGCCAGGCAGGAGAAACTGGTTGACCGCAATGCGGGCGATCTGCTCCTCGGACAGCTCGAACAGCACCGGCACCGGCTCGAACGGCCGGCGCCCCTGGCGCACGCGCTTCTCGAACAGGGTACGTTCCTCCGGGCCGAGCTCGAGCACCGCGACGATGGTATCGAGCACCTTCTGCCAGTCGCCGGCGCGCTCGCGGGTCACCGTCAGGCTGAAGCTCGGCCGGTTGTCGGCGAGGATCACCCCGTTGCGGTCGAAGATCAGCCCGCGGTTCGGCGGAATCGGTTGCACGTGGATGCGGTTGTTTTCCGCCAGGGTCGAATGTTGCTCGTACTGTACCACCTGCAGGTAGTACAGGCGCACCACCAGCACCAGCGACAGCAGCAGGATAGCCGTGGCGCCGACGACGGCCCGCGCGCGCACCTGGCGCGCGTCCTTCTCGTGGTCTTTGAGGCGAATCGGCTCCGGCATCTGCGCAAACCGCGGTCACTTGTGATACGGATGCCCGGACAGCAGGGTCCAGGCGCGATAGATCTGCTCGCCGATGAGGATGCGGACCAAAGGATGCGGCAGGGTCAGCGGCGACAGCGACCAGCGCTGCTCGCTGCGCGCGCAGACTCCCGGCGCCAGGCCCTCCGGGCCGCCGACCATCAGGTTGACGGTGCGCGCATCGAGCCGCCAGCGCTCCAGCTCGGCGGCCAGTTGCTCGGTGCTCCAGGACTTGCCGGTCACCTCGAGGGTGACGATGCGTTCGCCCGCCTGCACCTTGCCCAGCATGGCCTCGCCCTCCTGCCGGATCAGGCGGGCCCGGTCGGCATTCTTGCCGCGGGTGTGCAGGGGGATTTCCACCAGCTCGAGGGCCAGCTCGGGCGGCAGGCGCTTGGCATACTCATGCCAGCCATCCGCCACCCAGCGCGGCATGCGCGAACCCACGGCGATCAGGCGCAGACGCACGGCGCGTTCATTCCTCGCCGTGCTGGGCCCGACTCTGCTCCGCGCCCTGCCAGAGACGTTCGAGGTCGTAGAACTGGCGGGTGGCGACCTGCATTACGTGGACTACCACGTCACCCAGGTCGAGCAGCGCCCATTCGCCGCCCTCCAGGCCCTCGCTGCCCAGCGGCCGCACGCCCTGCTCCTTGACCTTCTCCAGCACGTTGTCGGCGAGGGATTTCACATGGCGGCTGGAGGTGCCGCTGGCGACCACCATGAAGTCGGTGACGCTGGTCTTGCCGCGCACATCGATGACTATGATGTCCTTGGCCTTGAGATCTTCCAGGGCGTCGACCGCCAGTTGGACCAGTTGTTCGTTTTGCATGGACGACTCGTATGTGTTGTTCAGTTCGACGCCGGGTACAACCCGTGCGCATGGATATAGGCCAGTACCGCATCGGGTACCAGGAAGCGGACCGAGCGGCCGCCGGCCAGACGTTCACGGATCTGTGTGGCGGACACCTCCAGTGGCGTCTGCCAGACGAAGGCGATGTGCCCGCCCGGCCCGGCGAGAGCCTGGGGATCGCCGACGCTGCGTGCCGCCAGCAGGTTGCGCAGGGCTTCCGGCGGCTCGCTGCCGGCATCCGGGCGCTGCAGGACCAGGATGTGACAGTGGTCGAGCAGCTCCTCCCAGCGATGCCAGCTCGGCAAACCGCAGAAGGCGTCCCAGCCGAGCAGGAGGAACAGTTGGTCGTCCTGGGCCAGTTCGCCACGCAGGGATTCCAAGGTGTCGATAGTGTAGGACGGTCGCTCGCGCCGGAGTTCACGATCGTCCACAGTCAGCGGCGGCACGCCGTCAACCGCACAGCGGACCATCGCCAGACGGTCGGCCGCCGACACCTGCGGCGACTGCCGGTGGGGCGGGTGCGCGCAGGGGACCAGGCGCAGCTCATCGAGGCCGAACTGCTCGGCCACCTCGAGGGCGCCGCGCAGATGACCGATGTGAATGGGATCGAAGGTACCGCCGAGAATTCCGATCTTTTTCGCCATCAGCCGCGCACATGGCCATCGCCGAACACGACGTACTTCTCACTGGTCAGCCCTTCCAGGCCAACCGGGCCGCGGGCGTGCAGCTTGTCGGTGGAAATACCGATCTCCGCGCCCAGGCCATACTCGAAGCCGTCGGCGAAGCGCGTCGAAGCATTGACCATCACCGAGCTGGAATCCACTTCGGCGAGGAAGCGCCGCGCATCGGTGAAGCTCTCGGTGACGATGGCGTCAGTGTGGTGCGAGCCGTAATGGTTGATGTGGGCGATGGCCTCATCCAGAGAGTCCACCACACGTACCGACAGGATCGGTGCGTTGTATTCGGTGGACCAGTCGGCCTCGCTGGCCTCCAGCACTCCGGCGCCGAGCGGCTCGCGGCTGCGCGTGCAGGCGCGCAGCTCGACACCCTTGGCCCGGTAGATGTCGCCGAGCGGCGGCAGCACACGGGCGGCGATGGCGGCATGCACCAGCAGGGTTTCCATGGTGTTGCAGGGAGCGAAGCGCTGGGTCTTGGCGTTGTCGGCAACGCGAATGGCCTTGTCGAAGTCGGCGGCGACATCGAGGTAGACGTGGCAGATGCCGTCCAGGTGCTTGATCACCGGCACCCGGGCGTCGCGGCTGATGCGCTCGATCAGGCTCTTGCCGCCGCGCGGGACGATCACGTCGACGAACTCCGGCATGCCGATGAGCGCGCCCACTGCAGCGCGATCGGTGGTTTCCACCACCTGCACGGCGGCCGCCGGCAGGCCGGCCGCGGCCAGGCCCAGCCGGATGCAACCGGCGATCGCCTGGTTGGAGTGGATCGCCTCGGAACCGCCGCGCAGGATGGTGGCGTTGCCGGACTTCAGGCACAGGCTGGCGGCGTCGATGGTCACGTTGGGGCGCGACTCGTAGACGATACCGATCACGCCGAGGGGCACGCGCATCTTGCCGACCTGAATGCCCGAGGGCATGTAGCGCATGTCGCGGATCTCGCCGATCGGATCGGGCAGGCGGGCGACCTGGCGCAGCCCCTCGATCATCTCGTCGATGCGCGCCGGAGTCAGTGCCAGACGGTCGAGCATGGCCTCGTCCAGGCCGCTGGCGCGGCCGGCGGCCAGATCCTTCGCGTTGGCCGCGGCAAGCTGCTCGCGGGCGGAGCCCAGGGCGGCGGCGGCAGCTTCCAGGGCACGGTTCTTCTGCGCGGTGCTGGTGCGCGCGAGCACCCGCGAGGCTTCGCGGGCGGCGCGGCCCAGGCGGGTCATGTAGTCGAGCACGGACTCGGTCATGGTCTCGGGTCTGGCAGTCGGGGAAAGCGGCTGATTATAGCGACACCACAGCCTTGCGCCCAGCGTAGTCAAGCAGATGGTCGCGGGCACCCTCCCCCGACCGCCGCCGCCGGCTGTTATCATGCGCCGCCGGGAGACACGGCCTGCGGCCTGCCCGGAACCGCCCCGACCCTCACTGCCTCACGACAAGGAGCGCCGCCCGATGAGCGCATGGCTCGACGGTCTGACCGGCTGGCTGACCCTTCACCCCGAATGGCTGGGCCTGGCCATCTTCCTGATCGCCTGCGTCGAATGCCTGGCGGTGCTCGGCATCATAGTCCCCGGCACCGTGCTGATGTTCGCTGTCGCCGCGATGGCCGGCAGCGGCGCCCTGACCCTCGGCCAGACACTGCTGCTGGGCTATACCGGCGGCCTGCTCGGCGACGCGATTTCCTATGCTCTGGGCCGGCACTTCCACCAGGGCATCCGGCGCCTGCCGGTGCTGCGTCACCACCCGGAATGGTTGGTCAGCGCCGAAGTGTATTTCCAGCGCTACGGCATCGTCAGCCTGCTGGTCGGCCGCTACATAGGTCCGCTGCGACCGATGCTGCCGATGATCGCCGGCATGCTCGAGATGCCGCTGCCGCGCTTCATCCTGGTCAGCCTGCTGGCCGCCGCCGGCTGGGCGGTGGCCTATCTGCTGCCCGGCTGGGCCACCGGCGCGGCCCTGCGCCTGCCGCTGCCGGAGGGCTTCTGGAGCGACGCTGGACTGGTGGCGGCCGGTCTGGCGGTAGTCCTCGGACTGATCGTGCAGACCAGCCTGCGCCGCCAGCGCTGGGCCACGCCGCTGGCCGCCGGCCTCTGCCTGGCGTCGCTCGCCGCCCTGCTGCTGGGCTGGAGCCATTTGCACGAACTCGACCAGGGGCTGCTGACGCTGATCCAGGAGCAGCGCCACGCCAGCCTGGACCGGCTGATGGTGCTGATCACCCGCCTGGGCGACTTCAACACCCAGATGTATGCCGGCGCGCTGCTCGGCCTGCTGCTGCTGGTCGTCCGGCAATGGCGCGCGGCACTGTTCGCCGGCCTGGCCCTGCTCGGCACAGCCTTGGCCAACGGCGGCCTGAAGATGCTGTTCACCCGCGGCCGCCCGGAAGTCCTCCTAGAGCCGCTGCACAGCTACAGCCTGCCCAGCGGGCACAGCTCGGCCGCCTTCGCCTTCTTCCTCACCCTGGGCATTCTCGCCGGTCGCGGCCAGACCCCACGGATGCGCCTCACCTGGCTGCTGCTGGCCTGCATGCCGGCGCTCGGCATCGCCCTGTCGCGGGTCTACCTGGGAGTGCACTGGCCCACCGACATCATTGCCGGCGGCCTGCTCGCCGGCGGCTTCTGCGCCGCCAGTCTGGCCCTGGTGCAATGGCAGACCCCGCTCGAGGGACTCGACGCGCGGACCTGGTGGCTGATCCTGCCGCCGTGCCTGGCGCTGCTCGGCGGCATCGCCACCTGGGCGCTGCCGGAAGCCTTGGCGCTGTACCGCTACCGGTGAGCCGGGCGGGTCAGCCCGGCGTGTCGCCCTGCAGGCTCTCCAGCAGGAGCTTGATGTGTGCCAGGCGGCGCGCCGGCTCGCCCATCGCCAGCAGCTTCAGTTTCTCCTCCGGATCGAACGGCAGCAGGTAGCTCAGCTGGTTGGCCAGCGCCTGCTGATCCGCCACCATGCCGCCCATGCCCAACGCCTTGACCAGCAGATGCTCCGCCAGCGCCTGCAGCAGGGCGGCCAGGTCAGCATGCTCGGCGGCCAGCGGTGCCGCCTGGACCTCGCGCAGCCAGTCCACCTCGGCGACCGTCAGCTGGTCGCGCAGCACCTCGGTGCGGCCGACCCGGAAGCGCCGCGCGCCCTCCACGCGAATCTCCAGCACCCCGCCGGGGCGCTGCTGCCAGTCGCGGATCAGCGCCTCGCAGCCGAGCGCGGCAAAACGGCTGGCCGCCTCGCCGACCTCCTCGCCCTCGAGAATGCACACCACGCCGAAGCCAGTGCCCTGGCGCAGGCAACGGCTGAGCATGTCCAGATAGCGCGCCTCGAAGATCAGCAGATCCAGCCGGCAACCGGGAAACAGCACGGTATTCAGGGGAAACAACGGAAAGTCCATCGCGCCTCCTCAGACGACCAGGGCCACGCTCAAGGGCAGCAGGACCGCGGTGAACACCCCCATCAGACTCATCCCCAGGGCGGCGAAGGCGCCGCACTCCTCGCCCTCCTGCAGAGCTCGCGAGGTGCCCACCGCATGGGCGGTCAGGCCCAGAGCCATGCCCAGCGCGGCCGGATGGCGTACCCTGCAGCGGCGCAGCAGCGCGGGGCCGAACACCACGCCGAGGATGCCGGTGATGAGCACGAACACCGCCGCCAGGCCGGCCACCCCGCCAATCTGCTCGGACACCAGCATGGCGATCGGCGAGGTGACCGACTTCGGCGCCAGGGTCATCAGCATCAGCCGCTCGGTGCCGAACAGCCAGGCCAGCCCCACGCCCAGCAGGGTGGTGAAGACACCGCCGACCAGCAGGGTCAGCACTACCGGCCAGAACAGCAGGCGAATCCGCTTCAGATTGAGAAAGAGCGGCACGGCCAGCGCCACCGTGGCCGGGCCGAGAAACACGGTGAGAATCTGCGCGCCCTCGCGATAGGCAGCGTAATTCACCTCGCAGACCAGCAGCACGCTGACCACCAGCAGCATCGACACCAGCACCGGCTGCAGGAACACCCAGCGGGTCTTCTCATAGGCAGCCACCGCCAGCTGATAAGCACCCAGGGTGATGCCGAAGGCGAACAGCGGATGCTGCACCAGCGCCTGCCAGGCGCCCTGCCAGTCGAGGCTCATGCCTCCCCCCCGCTGCGCGCCTGGCGCTCGATCAGCCGCTGCATCAGCCAGCCGACGAAAGCCAGCGATACCAGCAGGGACAGCAGCAGCGCCCCGGCAATGGCCCAGAAATCGGCAGCGATTGCCTCGACATAAGCCATCACCCCCACCGCCGGCGGCACCAGCAGCAGCGGCAGATAGCGCAGCAGGTTGCTGGCCGCCTCCTGCACCGGCGCGCTCACCTCGCCGCGCCAGACCAGGTAGACGAACAGCAGCAACAGGCCGATGATCGGTCCCGGCAGCATGGGCAGGCAGAGCGTCTGGACCAGCGTGCCGAGCAATTGGAACAACACCAGCCAGGTGAGGCCTCGTAACAACATATAAACCTCCGAGGTCGAGCCGCCCGCCTGAAAAATCCCTGCGCGGCAGGGCAGCCTCGAGGCAGACGGACGGGAAAGGGCCCATTATAGGCAGGCAGAGCGGCTCGCCATAAAGCGCGAAAGTCTACCCGGCCCCCTGCAAAAGCCGCCGGGCGGGGATAAAGGCTTTAGTCCCCGGCTTTCAAGATGTCCACCGGGTCGATTCTCCGGCGGAGCCATGCGGCACAAGCTGATTTCATCGTGCGCCAGCACGCCAGGCATCCGTCGATTGTTCAACAGGGCCGTGGCACGACCAAGGGAAGGTGGAAACCGGTCGGGCTCTCCAATAGACCATCCAGGTGGAGGAAGGACAGACGCCTTGGCGCCGCATCGAGTTGCGGTTGGATCGAGCGAGTCGGACGCATCCGTGCTCTGGCTGTGGAGCAATCTGCCCGAGGAGGCTGGCGCCACGCAGATCATCCGGCTCTATCGGCAGCGCTGGCGCATCGAGGGCCTGCTCATCGCCCTGCCGGCGGATCAGTGGCCCACCCGGGATGACGACTCGGCCTCTGGACTCGCCCGACGCCAGCTGGAGCTGGCGCAACGCATCGTACCCAAACAGGTCGTCGCCACGAGCAAGCGCGGCCCCAAGGCGGACAAGCCCAGGGAGTGGATCGACGGAGCCACGGCTCGCACCCATGCCTCCACTGCCCGCGTCATCAAGGCGGCAAAAAGCAAAAGACCTTGAAAGGGGGTGCCTGTCAGCCCGGACTCGCCACTGGCGAGCCATGGCTTCGCTCTTGCCCGGACCGGCTCAGAACTGCATGTCGGACAGCCGCCATACCTCGAAAGCCGGCGTTTCGTAGGGGTGACTCTTTTTCAGCGCCTTGACGGCGTCATGAATCCGCTCATCGGCAACCACCATTTCCACCTTCCATTCCGCCACCTGCTCCAACCTGCCGGTCTGCCCCTGATACGGCTGACTGCCCTCCAGCGGGCGATACTGGCCCTGCCCCGGGACCTGCCAACAGCAACTGTCGTAAGCGCCAATGCGCCCGCCTCCGGCGGCAAACACGGCATCCTTGACCGTCTCCACATGGCTCTCCGGCACATAAAAGCACAGCTTGTACATCGGAATCTCCCGACGGCGAGGCGGGTCAGGCATCACATCGCTCCTGACCACTGCCCCCTGCGATGGAAGGATGCAACCGGAACAAACCGGCGCACCCCGGAAAACAGTACCGCCCGGTCAGCCCACCCAGATCCGGGCGTTGCGGAACATTCGCAGCCAGCCGGCGTCTTCCTGCCATGCCTCCGGATGCCAGGAGTTCTGCACGGCGCGGAACACCCGCTCCGGGTGCGGCATCATGATGGTCACGCGGCCGTCGCGGCTGGACAGCCCGGTGATCCCCCGCGGCGAGCCATTGGGATTGGCCGGATAGCGCTCGGTGACCTTGCCGTGGTTGTCTACGAAGCGCAGCGCCACGCAGCCGGACAGATCGGCCTCGAGCAGGGCCTCCCCGTTCTCGAACTCGGCGTGTCCCTCGCCGTGGGCAATGGCGATCGGCAGGCGCGAACCGGCCATGCCCTGCAGGAAGATCGAGGCAGACTCCTGCACCTCCACCATGGCCACCCGCGCCTCGAACTGCTCCGAGCGGTTGCGCACGAAGTGCGGCCAGAATTCGGTGCCGGGAATCAACTCGTGCAGGTTGGACATCATCTGGCAGCCGTTGCACACGCCGAGGGCGAAGCTGTCCTTGCGCTCGAAGAAGGCCTGGAAGGCATCGCGGGCGCGGATGTTGAACAGGATCGACTTGGCCCAGCCTTCGCCGGCGCCGAGAACGTCGCCGTAGGAGAAGCCGCCGCAGGCCGCCAGCCCCTTGAACTCGGCGAGATCGACGCGCCCGGCGAGGATGTCGCTCATGTGCACGTCGAGCGCAGCGAAGCCGGCGCGGTCGAAGGCCGCCGCCATTTCGACCTGGCCGTTGACGCCCTGCTCGCGGAGGATCGCCACCTGCGGGCGCGCACCCTTCTTGATATAGGGCGCGGCGATGTCCTGCTCGACGTCGAAGGAGAGCTTCACCGACAACCCGGGGTTGTCCTCCTCGAGAATGACGTCGAACTCCTGATCGGCACACTCGGCGTTGTCGCGCAGGCGCTGGATGTAGTAGCTGGTCTCGCTCCACTGGCGCTGCAGCACGCGGCGCTCGGCGGCGAACACCGACTCGCCGTTGAAGTTGATGGTCACCTCGGCGCCGTTGAGCGGCCGGCCGATCACCGCCACGCAGTCGCCCAGACCGGCGGCGCTGAACTGTGCCAGCACCTCCGGGGTGGCGTCCTGGCGCACTTGGATCACCGCACCCAGTTCCTCGCTGAACAGCACGCAGGCCATCTCGTCACGGCTATCGGCCAAGGCATCGAGAGAGAGGTTCAGGCCGCAGTGGCCGGCAAAGGCCATCTCCAGCACGCTGGCCAGCAGGCCGCCATCGGAGCGGTCGTGGTAGGCCAGCAGATGGCCGTCGGCATTCAGTCCCTGGATCACCGCGAAGAAGGCCTTGAGATCCTCGGCGTCGTCGACGTCCGGCACCTCGCGACCGAGCCTGCCGTACACCTGGGCGAGGATGGAGCCGCCCAGTCGGTTCCGGCCGCGGCCCAGATCGATCAGGACCAGGTCGGTTTCGCCCTTGTCGAGGCGCAGCTGCGGGGTCAGGGTGCGGCGCACGTCCTGCACCGGGGCAAAGCCGGAGACGATCAGGGACAACGGCGCGGTGACGCTCTTGTCCTCGCCCGCTTCCTGCCAGCGGGTCTTCATCGACATGGAATCCTTGCCCACCGGGATGGTGATGCCGAGTGCCGGGCACAGTTGCATGCCGACTGCCTTCACTGTGTCATACAGGCGTGCGTCCTCGCCCGGGTGGCCAGCGGCGGCCATCCAGTTGGCCGACAGCTTGATGTCGGAGATCGTCGCGATACTCGCCGCCGCCAGGTTGGTGAGGGTCTCGCCGATGGCCATGCGTCCGGAGGCCGGGGCATCCAGCAGAGCCAGCGGGGTGCGCTCGCCCATCGCCATGGCTTCGCCGGTATAGACGTCGAAGCTGGTGGCGGTCACGGCGCAGTCGGCCACCGGCACCTGCCAGGGGCCGACCATCTGGTCGCGAGCCACCAGGCCGGTGATCGAGCGGTCGCCGATGGTGATCAGGAAGCTCTTGCTGGCCACTGACGGGTGACGCAGCACACGCTCGACCGCCTCGCCCAGCTCAAGATTGGCGGCGCAGAAATCGTCGCCCAGCGACGTCTCGCGGCTTACCGAGCGGTGCATGCGCGGCGCCTTGCCGAGCAGCACCTCGAGCGGCATGTCCACGGCATTGTTGGCGAAATGGCTGTCGGCCACCGTCAGCCGGCGCTCCTCGGTGGCCTCGCCGACCACCGCGAAGGGGCAGCGCTCGCGCTCGCAGATGGCCTTGAAGCGCTCGAAGTCGGCCGCATCCACGGAGAGCACGTAGCGCTCCTGGGACTCGTTGCACCAGATTTCCAGTGGGCTCATGCCCGGCTCGGCGTTGGGCACATTGCGCAGCTCGAAGCGGCCGCCACGGCCGCCGTCGTTGATCAGCTCGGGAAAGGCGTTGGACAGCCCGCCGGCGCCGACGTCGTGGATGAACTTGATCGGGTTGGCCTCGCCCAGCTGCCAGCAGCGGTCGATCACTTCCTGGCAGCGGCGCTCCATTTCCGGGTTGTCGCGCTGCACCGAGGCGAAGTCCAGGTCCGCCGAACTGGCGCCGGTGGCCATCGAGGAGGCCGCGCCGCCGCCCAGGCCGATCAGCATGGCCGGCCCGCCCAGCACGACCAGCTTGGCGCCGACCGAGATCTCGCCCTTCTGCACATGTTCGGCGCGGATATTGCCCAGGCCGCCGGCGAGCATGATCGGCTTGTGGTAGCCGCGCACTTCCTCGCCACGCGGGCTGCCGACCTTCTGCTCGAAGGTACGGAAATAGCCGGTCAGTGCCGGCCGGCCGAATTCGTTGTTGAATGCCGCGCCGCCCAGCGGGCCTTCGATCATGATGTCCAGCGCGCTGACGATGCGCTCGGGCTTGCCGTAGGGCTCTTCCCAGGGCTGCTCGAAGCCGGGGATGTTCAGGTTGGAGACGCTGAAGCCGGTCAGGCCGGCCTTGGGCTTGGCGCCGCGGCCGGTGGCGCCCTCGTCGCGGATCTCACCGCCGGAGCCGGTGGAGGCACCGGGGAAGGGGGCGATGGCGGTCGGGTGGTTGTGGGTCTCCACCTTCATCAGGATGTGCACCGGCTCCTGGCTGGCGCCATACTGGCGGGTTTCGGGATCGGGGAAATAACGCCCGGCGCAGAAGCCCTCGATCACCGCGGCGTTGTCCTTGTAGGCGCTCAACACGCCTTCGCGATGCAACTCGTAGGTGTTCTTGATCATGCCGAACAGGGACTTTTCCTGCGCCTGTCCGTCGATGTCCCAGCTGGCGTTGAAGATCTTGTGCCGACAGTGCTCGGAGTTGGCCTGAGCGAACATCATCAACTCGACGTCGTGGGGGTTGCGCCCCAGCTCGCCGAAGCTCTGCACCAGGTAGTCGATCTCGTCCTCGACCAGGGCCAGGCCCAGCTTGACGTTGGCCGCCTCCAGCGCGGCGCGACCGCCATCCAGCACGTCGACCACGGTCAGCGGCTTGGGCTGGGCGTGGCTGAACAGCGCGCCCGCCTCCTCCATGTTTGCCAGCACCAGCTGGGTCATGCGGTCGTACAGGACGGCGGCGACGGCCTGGGCATCGGCTTCGGACAGTTCGCCGGCGACATGATAGGCGATGCCGCGTTCGAGGCGCTCGATCTTGCCCAGACCGCAGTTGCGGGCGATGTCGGTGGCCTTGCTCGACCAGGGCGAGATGGTACCGAAGCGTGGCAGGACCAGGAACAGCCGGCCCACAGGCTCCTGCACTGGCACGCTGGGGCCGTAGCTGAGCAGACGGGCCAGCACCTTCTCCTCGTCGCCGGAGAGGGCGGCGGTCACTTCGGCGAAGTGGGCAAACTCGGCATACAGTCCGCTGACGGCGGGGACCTTCTGGGTCAACTGATCGAGCAACTTGCCATGACGGAAGGTGGAAAGGGCGGGAGCGCCGCGCAGGATCAACATCGTCGGAACAGCCTCGAAGGGGGAGCTTGGAAGCCGCTCATTCTACTCCATGGAGGTGCCGGACGCTAAGGATGCCGGGGCGCCGCGCCTGCTGGTAGGGCCACGCCCAGCCACGCCACTCGCCTGCCGATTTGCGTATACTACGCCAATGACCGACCGAACCGCGCTCCGCGGGCGCCGCGCCCACCGACTGTTGCCGACCTTACTTTTCCTGATGCTCATGGGTTGTAGCGAGTCCCCCCGGCCGTCGACCCTCCAGCGGGTTCAGGAGGAAGGCGTGCTGCGGGTCGTTACCCGTAATAGCCCAGCCACTTACTTCCAGGACCGCAACGGCGAGACTGGCTTCGAATACGAACTGGTCAAGCGCTTCGCCGACGATTTGGGCGTCGGCCTGCAGATCGAGACCGCGGACAACCTCGACGCCATCTTCGTCCTGCTCAACCAGCCCAACGGCCCCGAGCTGGCCACTCTCGGCCTGATCCCCAGCCAGGCGCACAGTCGCCTAGCGCTGTTTTCCCACCCCTATATGGACGTCACTCCCCAGGTCGTCTACCGCAACGGCCAGCGCCGCCCCACCCGCCCGCAGGACCTGGTTGGCAAGCGCATCCTGGTCCTCAAGGGCAGCAGCCATGCCGAGCAGTTGGCAGAGATCAAACTGCAGCTGCCGGAGCTGAAATACGGGGAGACCGCCGAGCTGGAAGTCGTCGACCTGCTGCATATGGTCGACGAAGGCCAGATCGACCTGACCCTGGTGGACTCCAACGAGCTGGCGATGAATCAGGTGTATTTTCCCAAGGTACGCGTGGCCTTCGACCTGGGCGATGCGCGCAGCCTGAGCTGGGCGGTAGCCGCCGGCACTGATCGCAGCCTGCTGGAGAAGGTCGACGTCTTCCTCGCCCAGGCCCAGAAGAAGGGCATCCTGCAGCAACTGAAGGAGCGCTATTATGGGCATGTCGAGGTGCTCGGCTATGTCGGCGCCTACACCTTCGCCCAGCACCTGCAGCAGCGCCTGCCGCGCTACGAACAGCACTTTCGCGAGGCGGCGAAGATGCAGGGGGTCGACTGGCGCCTGCTGGCTGCCATCGGCTACCAGGAGTCCCAGTGGCAGCCCAGCGCCACTTCCAAGACCGGGGTTCGCGGCCTGATGATGCTCACCCAAAGGACCGCCGAGGCGATGGGCGTGGCCAATCGTCTGGACCCCAAGCAGAGCATCCACGGAGGCGCCAAGTACTTCGTCCATGTCCACCAGAGCTTGCCGGAAAGCATCCAGGAACCCGACCGCAGTTGGTTCGCCCTGGCCGCCTACAACGTCGGCAGCGGCCATCTGGACGATGCCCGCAAGCTGGCCAAGAACGCGGGCCTGAACCCCAACAAGTGGCTGGACGTGAAGAAGATGCTGCCGCGCCTGGCGGAAAAGAAGTGGTACAGCAAGACCCGCTACGGGTATGCCCGCGGTGGCGAGCCCGTGCACTTCGTCGCCAACATCCGCCGCTACTACGACATCCTCACCTGGGTGACACAGCCGCAGATGGAAGGCTCGCGCATCGCCGAAAGCGGCCTGCACGTGCCCGGCCTGCCGAAAGACGAGCCGACCGCGAAGCCGCAGCTGTAAACCCCGCCAGCCTCAACCGCGCCGCGCCCTGAAGAAGGCCTTGAGGATCGCTCCAGACTCCTCCGCCAGCAGCCCGCCCTCGACCAGCACCCGGTGATTGAGGAAGTCCTGGGCGAAGAACTCCCCGCGACTGATCGCCACCCCGGCGCGCGGCTCGCTTGCGCCGAACACCACCCGGGCGATGCGCGCATGGACGATCAGCCCGGCGCACATGCTGCAGGGCTCCAGTGTCACGTACAGAGTGCTGCCAGGCAGCCGATAGTTGTCCAGCGTGGCGGCGGCGGCGCGGACCGCCACCATCTCGGCATGGGCACTGGGATCGCGACGGGAAATCGGGCAATTGAAGCCGCGCCCGACGATCGCGCCCTCCCGCACCAGCACGGCACCCACCGGCACCTCGCCCAGCCCGGCACCTTCGGCGGCCAGAACCAGCGCCTCGCGCATGAAATGTTCGTCCTGGCTGCGGTCGATGATCTGCAGGTTCTTCATGAATAAGGATCGGGTAGAGAATGAGAAAATATAGGCTGCCGCCTTATGCCACCTGGATCGCCGCCATCAGCCCCGTCTCCATGTGGTCGACGACGTGACAGTGGAACATCCACACCCCGGGATTGTCCGCCACCAGGGCGACCCGCGCGGTTTCCTGCTTGCCCAGCAGGTAGGTGTCGGTGAACCAAGGCCTCTCGATCTGCCGACGGTTGGAGTCGAGCACTTTGAAGCTCATGCCGTGCAGGTGGATCGGGTGCTGGTACTGGCTGAGGTTGCGCAGCTCGAGGATGTAGCTCTGCCCCTGCTTCAGGGTGGCGATCGGCCGCTCGGCACAGCTCTTGTCGCTGATGTCCCAGGCCTGGCCGTTGATCTGCCAGAACGTGTGCGTCGCGCCTTGGTCCAGGTCGACCGACACCGCACCGGTCCACTCGAAGTTGAAACGCAGCGTCTCGGCGGCGGCCAGGTCCGGTTCAGCGATGGGGTTGGCCGGCAAGGCCGGCGGCCAGTTACCGGCCGGCTCGCTGCTGACCACACTTTTCAGAGTCGCCAGGCGCAGCGGCCCGTTACGCAGCGGCAATTCCGTGCCGGCCGCCGGTACGCGCAGGGCCAGCTCTATGCGCATGCCCGGCCCCAGCCAGTACTCCTTGCCCAGCGGCTGTGGCGTCACCGGGTTGCCGTCCAAAGCATAGATGCGTGCCTCCGCCTGCGGCAGGTTGAGGCGGTAGGTCAGGGTGTTGTCGAGATTGAGCAGGCGCAGGCGCACGATCTGTCCGGCCGGCAGCTCGAGGGTTGGCACATGCACGCCATTGACCGTGGACAGCCGCCCCACGGTGCCGCCGCGGGCCGCCTCGCGTGGCACGCTGAACGCGCTGAAGGCACCTTGCCCGTCGACATGCCAACTCTTCAGACTCAGCGTGCGCTCGTGCCTGAAGCCGCTCGGCTCGCGCTCCTCGACGATCAGCGGGCCGACCAGCCCGCGGCCGAGCTGCTCGCCACTGTCAGTGTGCGGGTGGTACCAGAAGCTGCCCGCGTCCGGCACCCGGAAGCGGTAGTCGAAATACTCGCCCGGCAGCACAGGCAGCTGCGACACATAGGGCACGCCGTCCATCTCCAGCGGCAGGCGGATGCCGTGCCAGTGGATGGTGCTCGGCTCGGGCAGGCGGTTGACGAAGCGCACACGCAACCAGTCGCCCTGCCGCGCGCGCAGCTCCAGCCCCGGCGCCTGCCCGCCGTAAGCCCAGACGGACGTCCGGTGCCCAGGCACCAGCTCCACATCCAGCGGCGCGGCGATCAGCTCGTAGTCGTGGGTTTTCACCTCGCCTGGCCGGCCCAGCCAGTAGCGCGCGCCGCCGGCGCCCAGGCCGAGCACGGAAACTCCGGCCAAGCCGGCGAGGATCTGTCTACGGGTAGCACTCATGAAGTCAGGCTCCTGCCCGGCATGGCACAGCCATCGGGCGGTTGATCGTGGGCGCGGCATCCGGCCATTGATGAAATAGTTTCTCATTATCCATCGAGATCAACCATCGCCGCATCAACCACCCTTTCGCAGCGCTCGGAAAGACCCTGGCGGCAAGCAACCGGGCACGCGATGGACGACACGGGAGTTTTACCGGGATGACGGCGCACCCGGCCAGGCAGGCGCGGACAACAGGCGGGAGATTGCAAAGAACCGGCTACTATAAAAAAGAAGGCCGAAAATGAAAAACCTCATGGCCGCGACAGCCATGAGGTTTTGGCGAAAGCGGCGGCGATCAGGCGCCGCCCGGCTCTCCGGTGAACTCGACCAGCAGGTCTTCGTCGGTGACGATGGTCTGGCAGGCCAGACGGTAGGTGGGCGGGATATCACGCACGGCAGCACGCTCCTCTTCGGACTTCGGCAGCTTGCCGATGGACTTGAGAACGCTCCGCTCCTTGTCGGTCAGCATCATCCCCTTGATGCGCTCGCCATCGAGATGGGTGATCTTGACCAGACAAGAGCCACACTTACCATCCTGGCACTCGAAAGGAATCTTGATGCCGTTTTCCTGAGCGACACCCAGCAGCGTGGAACGCTTGCCGGCGACCGCCTGGACTTTCTTGTTGTGCGGCATGAGCGGCGAAGAAAAATAAATCGTAGCCATACAAAAATCCTTTCTGCAATTAATTACCAGTCCAACTCAAGTGCATTCATCACAACAACTGCAAAGATGCACCAACAACGAATAGCAACTTGGAAAAGCTGTAAAACTCTGTAGGAACAGCCCCTTACCAACAGGACCGTGAGGGCGATAATACTTACGAAGCGCCACCAACACAATGATTTTAATCATCGGAAAATTTCGGGAAAATTATCATCAAAATCATTAGCCAGACATCTAAATAAAACTTACGACTGGTTTGTCGAAAACTTCATAATATATTTCTTACTTGCACTTAATTATCAAATGCGAATGATATATCGAATATCATCATTTCGTGATGCCGGCCATGCTGGAGCAGAGCAATCGCGTGCTCTCGCTGTGGCGGCCAGGATTGGAGTATGCACGTACTTATGCGGGAGACATTTCCCGGGAGAGGCTGCGGGACCCGGAGCTGGCCCTGCGGCGGGAGGTCCACCGGCAAGCCCAGGAGCTGGGGTGATTTTGTGGGGATCACTCAGGGTCCGACCGGCTTTTCCGAACAGGGAGAAGCCGCTGGCCGGCGGAGCGGGGAAGCACCACCGACGCCCAGTGGGACGTCGGCGGCAGCCAGAGGGCGGGAAATGAACGGAGCGATGGCAGACGTCGGCTGCATGAGCCGCCGCCTCACTCCCACTCGATGGTGGCCGGCGGCTTGCTCGACACGTCGTAGGTAACGCGGGAGATGCCTTCGATCTCGTTGATGATGCGGTTGGAGACCTTCTCCAGCAGCTCGTAGGGCAGGTGCGCCCAGCGTGCAGTCATGAAATCGACGGTTTCCACCGCGCGCAAGGCGACCACCCAGGCGTAGCGGCGGCCGTCGCCGACCACACCGACCGATTTGACCGGCTGAAACACCACGAACGCCTGGCTGGTCTTGTGGTACCAGTCGAAGTTACGCAGCTCCTCGATGAAAATGTGGTCGGCGCGGCGCAACAGGTCGGCGTATTCCTTCTTCACCTCGCCGAGGATGCGCACGCCCAGGCCCGGACCAGGGAATGGATGGCGATAGACCATGTCGTAGGGCAGGCCCAGCTCCAGGCCGATCTTGCGCACCTCGTCCTTGAACAGCTCGCGCAGCGGCTCGACCAGCTTGAGGTTCATCTCTTCCGGCAGGCCGCCGACGTTGTGGTGGGACTTGATCACATGGGCCTTGCCGGTCTTGGCGCCGGCCGACTCGATCACGTCGGGGTAGATGGTGCCCTGGGCGAGAAACTTGATGCCCTCGAGCTTAGCGGCCTCGGCGTCGAACACATCGATGAAGGTGCGGCCGATGATCTTGCGCTTCTGCTCCGGGTCGGAGACACCGGCGAGGTTGGCGAGGAACTGCGCCTCGGCGTCGGCACGGATCACCTTGACGCCCATGTTCTCGGCGAACATGGCCATCACCTGGTCGCCTTCGTGCAGGCGCAGCAGGCCGTTGTCGACGAACACGCAGGTCAGCCGGTCACCGATGGCGCGGTGCAGGAGCGCCGCGACCACCGAGGAGTCGACGCCGCCGGAGAGGCCGAGCAGCACGTTGGCGCCGCCGACCTGGGCGCGCACCTGGGCGATGGCGTCCTCGACGATGCTGGACGGTGTCCACAGTGCTTCGCAGCCGCAGATCTCGCGCACAAAGCGGGTCAGGATGCGCAGGCCCTGCTTGGTGTGGGTCACCTCCGGGTGGAACTGCACGCCATAGTAGCAGCGCTTGTCGTCGGCCATGGCGGCGATCGGGCAGCTCGGGGTGCTGGCCAGCACATGGAAGCCCGGGGGAATCCCGGTGACCTTGTCGCCGTGGCTCATCCACACGTCGAGGCCGAGCACGCCGTCGTCGTCCACATGGTCCTCGATGCCTTCGAGCAGGCGCGCCTTGCCGACCACGTCGACGCGGGCGTAGCCGAACTCACGCAGATCCGAGCCCTGCACCTTGCCGCCGAGCTGCTCGGCCATGGTCTGCATGCCGTAGCAGATGCCGAGCAGCGGCACGCCGAGGTCGAACACCGCCTGCGGCGCTCGCGGGCTGTCAGCCTCGTGCACCGACTCCGGCCCGCCGGCGAGGATGATGCCGCGCGGGGCGAAGGCGCGGATGTCCTCATTGCTCATGTCGAACGGATGCAGCTCGCAATAGACGCCGATCTCGCGCACCCGGCGGGCGATCAGCTGGGTGTACTGGGAACCGAAATCCAGGATCAGGATACGGTGGGCGTGGATGTCTTGGTGGGCCATGGCCGTCTCTCGTAACGGAATTCACAAACGACACGGGGCTGAATCAAGCAGCCCCGTGTCGAAGATCGAAACTCGGAATCAACCTACCCGGTAGTTCGGAGCTTCCTTGGTGATCTGCACGTCATGCACATGCGACTCGGCCATGCCGGCGCCGGTGATGCGCACGAACTGCGGCTTGGTGCGCATGTCCTCGATAGTGGCGCTGCCGGTGTAACCCATGGAGGCGCGCAGGCCACCCATCAGCTGGTGGATGATCGCCGCCAGCGCGCCCTTGTACGGCACGCGCCCTTCGATGCCTTCCGGCACTAGCTTCTCGGCGCCGGCGGAGGAGTCCTGGAAGTAGCGATCGGACGAGCCCTGGGTCTGCGCCATGGCCCCCAGTGAACCCATGCCGCGATAGGCCTTGTAGGAGCGGCCCTGGAACAGCTCGACCTCGCCCGGCGCCTCCTCGGTGCCGGCGAACATGGAGCCCATCATCACGCAGTAGGCGCCGGCGACGATGGCCTTGGACAGGTCGCCGGAGAAGCGGATGCCACCGTCGGCGATCAGCGGCACGCCGGTGCCCTGCAGGGCAGCGGCGACATTGGCGATGGCGCTGATCTGCGGCACTCCAACCCCGGCAACGATACGGGTGGTGCAGATCGAGCCCGGCCCGATGCCCACCTTGACGCCGTCCGCGCCGGCCTCGGCCAGTGCCCTGGCGGCCTCGCCGGTGGCGATGTTGCCGCCGATCACCTGGACGTCGGGGAAGTTCTGCTTGACCCAGCGCACGCGCTCGATCACGCCCTTGGAGTGGCCATGGGCGGTGTCCACCACCACCACATCGACCCCGGCGGCGACCAGCGCCGCCACGCGATCCGGCGTCTCGGCACCGGTGCCCACCGCAGCACCGACGCGCAGACGACCCTGGTCGTCCTTGCTGGCCAGCGGGTAGGCCTTGGCCTTCTCGATGTCGTTGACGGTCATCATCCCCTTCAGGCGGAAGGCGTCGTCGACGATCAGCACGCGCTCGATGCGGTGCCTGTGCAGCAGCTGGCGGGCCTCCTCCTTGTCGGCGCCCTCGCGGACAGTGACCAGGCGCTCCTTCGGTGTCATCACCTCGCGCACCCGGGCATCCAGGCGGCTTTCGAAGCGCACGTCACGGGAAGTGACGATGCCCACCAGATCGCCGTTGGAGAGCACCGGCACACCGGAAATGTTGTGCTGGCGGGTCAGTTCGAAGAGGTCGCGGACAGTAGCGTCGGCCTCGATGGTGATCGGGTCGCGGAGCACACCGGCCTCGAAGCGCTTGACCTTGCGCACCTCGGCGGCTTGCTGGTCGATGGTCATGTTCTTGTGGATGATGCCGATGCCGCCCTCCTGGGCCATGGCGATGGCCAGACGAGCCTCGGTGACGGTGTCCATGGCGGCAGATACCAGCGGAATGTTGAGCTCGATGCCGCGGGTCAGGCAAGTCCTGAGGCTGACATCCTTGGGCAGTACGTCGGAATATCCAGGGATCAGGAGAACGTCGTCGAAAGTCAGGGCTTCTTGACTGATACGCAGCATGGCGGGGGCTCCCAGGCGGGAAAAAATGGAAGCGCGATATTATACCCAGCCACCGGGGCCGGCTCAATGTGCGTAGCAGCGCAGTTCGTCTCTTGCCAGCGCCCGGGCTATCGCGTTGTTCCGGTGGAAGCCGACCAGCAACCGCTCCCGCGCCCGGGTGATGCCGACATGGAGCAGGCGCAAGCGCTCGGGCAGCGCCGCGTCGGCCACCTCGCCCGGCGCCACGAAGGAGGCATCGAGCAGCACCACCGCCGGGAACTCCAGGCCCTTGCTGCTGTGGATGGCCATGAGCGACACCCGCTCCGCCTCGGCACAGTAGCCGCTGCGGGCCGCGCGGCCGTCCAGCCACACATGAGGCACGCCGAGCCCGGCCAGCGCCTCGGCCATTGCCTGGCCAGCGCCGCCCTCCGGATAGAGCACAGCCATGTCCTTCCAGGGCACGCCTTCGGCATGCCATTGCTGCAGACAGCGAGCGGCGTGGGCCAGCTCGCCGGCCAGCCGCTCGAAACGGCGCAGCACCGGCACTGGCCCCGAACCCCGGGCCGCCTGCGGCTCGAGCAGTGGAATGTCGCCCTCACCGGCCTGCATATGCTCCCCGGCCAGACGACCGGCAAATTCGAGGATTTCCCGGCTATTGCGGTGGTTGCGACGGAGCACGCTGCTGCGGCCCCAGGCCTGGATGCCCACACTGGCCAGGCTGAAGCCCTGTGCCGAGCGCTTCCGGTAGATCGACTGGGCGTCGTCATAGAGCAACAACAGCGAACCGCTCTCGGGATCGACCAGCCGAGTGAGCAGACGCAGCCATTCCGGCTCGAAGTCGTGCCCCTCGTCGATCAGCAGCGCGCCGTACTGGCCAGGGGGAATCTGCCCGCGCGCCAGCCCGGCAATCACCGAGTCAGCAACGCGCCAGTAGTACTCGTCCTCGCCCTCCAGCACCTCCAGCTGCCAGGTCTCGAGCTGCTGCTCGCACCAGGCGTGGAAGTGCTGGACCTGCACCCGCTCGCCGATACCGCGCGAGGCGACGAAGCGGCGCAGCCTGGCCGCCAGAGTGATGTTGAAGCACAACACCTGGATCGGCTTGTCCAGCGTCCCGGCCAGCTGCAGGCAGCGGTAGCCGAGGATCAGCGTCTTGCCCGAGCCGGCCACCCCGTGGATGACCCGGTGCCCCTCGCCCAAACTGCGGGCGAGGTGCTCCTGCAGCAAGTCCATGACCTGCATACCGTCCGACAGCGGCGCGACGGCCGCTGCATCCGCGGGTAGCGGCGCCATCAGGCCGTCGGCGCCGATGCGCAGCTCGGGAAACAGATGCCAGCGAATGCGGTCAATCTGCACCCGTGTCAGCCGGCAGGGGAAGCCCGGCTCGGACATCCGCCACAGGCGCTGCCGAAAGGCCTCCGGCGCCGTTTCGCGCAGGTCGTCTCGATAGAGGACCCGCTGCTCCGGCAGCAGCCGCTCGCGCACCTCGGGCGGGATGCCCTGCTCCACCTGGGCGCGGCCGATATCGCTGAAGATCACGCCCCAGCCAAAGGGGTAGACCGGCTTGCCGGCGTCGCGGCCCTCGGCCTGGCGCAGCAGCGGACTGCGCAGCAGATCGTTCACCACCTGCAAGGCGCAGTGCCGCGCCTGCGCCAGGGGATGCGCCACCTCATGGCACCCCTCGGCGGTTTCCAGGGTGCAGGTGGAGAGGGATATCCGCTTGATGCTGCCCGCCGTCCAGTCCCGCACCTCGAGGAACAGCAGACCGCGCCCGGGATGCAGGACGATGAAGTCGGAATGGCAGCGCGCCCTGCCCGGGCGAATGTCGTACCAGACCAGACAGTCGTCTGCGAGGCTGTCCTGCAGCACTCGGGCAACCCGTCTTTGCCCCGCTGTCATGCGGGAAAGACAGGCGCTGAGCGGCGGAATGAGTACGGCCATGGGGGCTCCCGGTATCCGGTGGCGACGGATTCCGCCCTGGCGGGGCGGGACGAAAGCCACCCATGGTAGAGGATTTCCCGCACGAGCGTCTCACTTCGCCGCCGGATCGCCAGGGCAATCGCGCTATATCCCTCTTGCCTTTGGCGACGATGGCCGGTAGTGGATCGATCTTTTCGAGCCCCTCTCATGCTGCCCAATCCCCAGCCCTGCTTCGCCGAACTCATCGACCCCCGCCGTGAAACCCGCAACAAGCTGCAGGCCCTGCAGGACATCGTCATGATCACCCTCTGCGCCAGCCTGTGCGGCTATGACGACCAGGTCAGCATCGAGGACTTCGCCCACGAGAACGAAGCCTGGCTGCGCGAGTTCCTGCCGCTGGCCAACGGCATTCCCTCGCACGATACCCTCAGCAACGTCATCGGGCGCCTGGAGCGCAAGGCCTTCGCCGACGCCTTCGCGCGCTGGATGCAGGACAGCCTGCCGGACCTCGACGCCCGGCACATCGCTCTCGACGGCAAGACCCTGCGCGGCTCGCGCCGGAACGGCAGTGCCGTACACCTGATGAGCGCCTTCGCGACCCAGACTACGTGCTGACCCTGAAGGACAACCATCCGACCCTGCGCGAGGAGGTGGCGCTCTGGCTGGACGATCAGACCGGCAAGGGCGCGCTGCCGATCCTGGAAACGCTCGACAAGGAGCATGGCCGTCTCGAGGTGCGTCGCTACAGCCTGAGCCACAACCTGGACTGGCTGGAGCCGAGGGCCGAGTGGAAAGGGCTGACGGCGCTGGGGCGAGTGGAGTCGACTCGCCAGGTGGGCGGCCAGGAAACGCGCGAGTGCCGCTATTTCCTGAGTTCGATCGGCGATCTGGAGCAGTTTGCCGGCGTGGTGCGCGAGCACTGGGCCATCGAGAACAGCCAGCACTGGGTATTGGATGTGCAGTTTCGGGAGGATGCCAATCGCAGTCGCAAGGATCACTCGGCCAGCAACCTGGCCGTGATACGTCGGGCCGCCCTGAACCTGATACGACAGAACGACAGCAGCAAGCCGAGCATCGACAGGCGGCGCATGCGCGCCTGCCCCCATGCGCCGTACCGAACACAGCTGCTATTTGGGGCAGAAGGTTCATAGCGCGATTGCCCTGGCCGGATCGCCTCGGACTGAAGGCCCTGCCGACCGTGACGGCCCGAACCCTTTCTGCTAGAAATCGGTCCCACCCGCCAAGGAGCCACCGCCATGCACATCGTCATCCCCGACGATTACCAGGACGTCATCCACACCCTCGACTGCTTCGCCCGGCTGCGCGACGCCGGCCACAGCCTGGAGATCTTCCATGATGCCGAGAATGACCCGCTGCGGCTCGCCGAGCGCTTCGCCGACGCCGACGCACTGGTGCTGACCCGCGAGCGCACGCGCATCGACGAAACCTTGCTGGCCTGCCTGCCACAGCTCAGGCTAATCAGCCAGACCGGCAAGATCGCTGCCCACCTCGACCTCGACGCCTGCACCCGCCACGGCGTCGCCGTGGCCGAGGGACGCGGCTCGCCGATCGCCCCGGCGGAACTGGCCTGGGCGCTGATCCTCAACGCCCGCCGCCGGCTGCAGCCGGCCATTGCCGCCTGCCGCGAGGGCCGCTGGCAGACCAACCTCGGCGAACGCCTGGCCGGGCTGACCCTGGGTATCTGGGGCTACGGCAAGATCGGCCAGCGCCTGGCCCGCTACGCCCAGGCCTTCGAGATGCCGGTGCTGGTCTGGGGCAGCGAAGAGTCGCGTAGCGCCGCGCGCGCCCACGGCCACCGCGCCGCCGAGTCGCGCGAGGCCTTCTTCGCCGAGGCCGACGTGCTCAGCCTCAACCTGCGCCTGGTGCCCGCCACCCGGCACATCGTCGGTGCCGAGGACCTGGCGCGGATGAAGCCCGACGCCCTTCTGGTCAACGTCAGCCGCGCCGAACTCATCGCCCCCGGCGCCTTGCTCCGCGCGCTGGACGCCGGCCGGCCGGGCTTCGCCGCCCTCGACGTGTTCGAGCAGGAGCCGATCCTCGACCCCGCCCATCCGCTGCTGAACCACCCGCGGGTGCTCTGCACCCCGCACCTGGGCTACGTGGAGAAGCATGGCTACGAGCTGTACTTCGGCGACGCCTTCGACAACCTGCTGGCGTTCTTCGCTGGTGAGCCGCGCAACTTGGCCAATCCGCAGGTGCTGGCGGGGCAGTAGTGGCCTGTCTGGTTGAGTCGATGGGTCAACCGAGGCTCCGGTACGGCGTTGCCGCTCGGGGCGCTCGCGAGGGGGCTTCGGCAGCAGGATCGCTGCGGGTATACACTGCTGGCTCGCCCGAGGAGCCCAGCATGCACCAGGTCCTGTCCCTGCGCCGCTACCACCATGAACAGCTCGCCCACAGCCACGCCCATGCCCAGCTGGTGTTCGGCCTGTCCGGCTGTCTGGACTTCGAAGTGGCCGGCCACGGCTGCCAAGTGCTCAGCCAGAGCCTCGCCGTGGTCCCGCCGGAAGAACACCACAGCTGCGTCGCCCCGGCCGGTAGCCATTGCCTGGTACTGGACCTGCCGTCGGACGACTGGCTGCGGCAGCGCCTGGGCCGGCATGCCGATGCCAGCCGGCGGCTGCTGGAAAATCCCGGCCGGGTCCAGCTCGACACCGCGCAGAGCCAGTTGGTGAGCTGGCTGGCGGCCAGCCCTTTGCACGACGAGGTGATCGCCCAGCAGGGCGCCGCACTGCTGCTGGTCAGCCTCAGCGATGCCCGCGCAGCCCATGCGCCGGCGAGCCTGCCGCTGACGGCCATCGACGCGCACATCGACCGCCACTGCGCCCACCCGCTGCAGGTAGCCGACCTGGCGCGGCTGTGCGGCCTGTCCGCGGCGCGCTTCCATATGCGCTTCCTCGCCGAGACCGGGCTGACGCCCATGGAGCATGTGCGCGCCCGGCGCCTGCGCCTGGGCCGCGAGCTGCTGCTGGGCAGTGCCCTGCCGGTCGGCGAGATCGCCGCACGGGTCGGCTACGCCTCGCAGAGCGCCTTCACCGCCGCTCTGGTCCGCCAGCTCGGCGTCACCCCGCGCCAGCTGCGCCGCGAGTCGCGCGACAAAGGCTGCGAGTAGCGCGACAGACCGCGGCCAGCGGCCTGCCTAGACTGCCCGGATCGACCGGGAGTCCCGCACCGTCCTCCAGTGCACGCGGCACCCTCTGCGGGATGCGCCCCGCATGAACCTCCGCCCCATCGCCTTCGGACTCCCCATGCAACATCGCTCCGCCCTGTTCGCCCTGCATCTGGGCGCCCTGCTCTTCGGCCTGTCCGGCATCTTCGGCAAGCTGGCCCTGGCCGCGCCGCTGGTAATCGTGTTCGGCCGCGCGCTGTTCGCCGTGGCCGCCCTGCTCCCGTTCGCCCGCCCGAACGGAAACTGGCTGCGCCCCAGCTGGCGGCGCCGCCTGGCGCTGGCCGGCGCCGGCCTGCTCCTGGGCGGGCACTGGTGGAGCTTCTTCATCGCGGTGAAGGTGTCCGGCGTGGCGGTGGCCACCCTGGGCTTCGCCAGCTTCCCGGCCTTTACCGTGCTGCTGGAGGGGTTGCTGTTCCGCGAGCGGGTGCGTGCGGCCGAATGGGGCGTGGTCGCCCTGGTCAGCCTAGGCCTGGTGCTAGTCAGTCCGAGCCTGGATCTCCACAGTCAGGCTACCCTCGGCCTGGTCTGGGCGGTGCTCTCGGGCCTGCTGTTCGCCCTGGTATCGGTGTCCAACCGCGCCACCACCCCGGGCGTGAAGCCGGCGCAGGCCGCGCTCTGGCAGAACCTCGCCATCCTCGCCTGCAGCCTGCCGCTGGCCTGGTCGCAACTGCCGACAGTGCGCGCCCTCGACTGGCTGTGGATAGCCTTGCTCGGCCTGCTCTGCACGGCCCTGGCGCACAGCCTGTTCGTCGCCAGCCTGCGCATGCTCAATGCCCGCAGCGCCTCGGTGGTGTTCGCCCTGGAGCCGGTCTACGGCATCCTCTTCGCCTGGTGGCTGTTCGACGAGCGGCCCGGACTGCGGATGCTCGCCGGCGGCGCGCTGATCCTGCTGGCCACAGTGATTTCCGCCCGCCTGAGCAGGCGCGCCCCGCCGGTCGACGATCTCAATTAATGCCATAGCTGCGTTTGGCCGGTAGGTGCCAGCGCGGTTCCCGACGCCGCCGCGGCGGCTTATGATGCCGGCCATGCTCACCGATCCCTTCCAACGTCTCGGCCTCGACCGGGAAATCCTCACCGTCAGCCAGCTCAACGGCCGCGCCCGCGTGCTGCTGGAGGACGTGTTCGCCCAGGTCTGGGTCGAGGGCGAGATCTCCAACCTCGCCCGCCCGGCCTCCGGCCACATTTATTTCACCCTCAAGGACCGCCAGGCCCAGGTGCGCTGCGCGCTGTTCCGGCAGAACGCCCTGCGCGTGCGCGAGGCCCTGTGCGACGGGCTGGCGGTGCGGGTGCGCGGCCGGGTCTCGCTGTACGAGGGGCGCGGCGACTTCCAGCTGATCCTTGACCTGGTCGAACCGGCCGGCGACGGCGCCCTGCGCCTTGCCTTCGAGGCGCTCAAGGAGCGGCTCGCCGCCGAAGGCCTGTTCGCCGCCGAGCGCAAGCGCCCGCTGCCGGCCCACCCGCAGCGTATCGGCATCGTCAGCTCGCCGACCGGCGCGGTGATCCGCGACATCGTCTCGGTGTTCCACCGCCGCGCGCCGCAGATCGAGCTGACCCTGATTCCCACCGCGGTGCAGGGCCGCGAGGCGGTGGCGCAGATCCTCCATGCCCTCGAACTGGCCGACCGCCGGGGCTTCGACGCGCTGATTCTGGCCCGCGGCGGCGGCTCGCTGGAGGACCTCTGGTGCTTCAACGAGGAAGCCGTGGCCCGTGCCATTGCTGCCTGCGCAACGCCGCTGGTCAGCGCCGTCGGCCACGAGACCGACGTGACCATCGCCGACTTCGTCGCCGACGTGCGCGCGCCGACCCCCTCGGCCGCCGCTGAACTGCTGGCCCCCGACAGCAGCGACCTCGAGCGCCGCCTCGACGGTCTGCAGCGCCGCCTGCAGCAACGCATGCAGCACCTGCTCGCCACCCGCCGCCTGCAGCTCGACGGCCTGACCCGGCGCCTGCGCCATCCCGGCGAGCGTCTGCAGCAGCAGGCCCAGCGCCTCGACGATCTGGAACTGCGCCTGCAACGCGCCATGCAGCGGCATCTGCAGGGTAGTACCGAGCGCCTGGCGCGCCTCGATACCCGCCTCGCCGCCCAGCATCCCGAGCGCCTGCTCGGCCTGCTGCGCCAGCGCCTGGAACACCTTGGCGAACGCCTGCCGCGCGCCATGCAGGGCGCCCTGCGCGAGCGCCGCCAGCGTCTCGAGGCCACCGCGCAGACCCTGCAGGCGGTCAGCCCGCTGGCGACCCTAGGCCGTGGCTATGCGATCCTCCTCGACGAACAGGGCCGGGCGATCCGCGCCGCTGCCCAGACCCGCCCCGGCCAGCGCCTCAGGGCGCGTCTCGCCGAGGGCGAGCTGGATCTGCGCGTCGAGGCCCCCTCCCCACCCCAGCCACAGTCGGACTGAACCGATGAGCGAGTTGAACCGGGCGATTCCGGCCTTCGCCGAACCCGACTGGGCGCAGGTCGCCCGCATCCCTGTGGCCGACTTCGGCGAAGCTCTGTGCACCCTGCGCCTGGCCCCCGCGCTGCGGGTCTACCCGGCCTACCGCCACCTCGGCATCCCCGAGGCCGTCGACGACTGCCAGGTGCGCCAGGAAGTCTTCGAGCGCCTACTGCGCGCCGCCGAGCGCCTGCCCGCCGGCCTGGCGCTGGTGGTGCTCGACGGTTGGCGGCCGATCGCCGTGCAACAGCACCTGTATCGCACCTTGGAATCAGCCATGGCGCGGCATCATCCGCAGGCCGACGCGGCGACCCTGCAGCGCCTGACCCGCCAGTTCGTCTCGCCGCCCAGCCGCGACCCGCAGGCGCCGAGCCCGCACCTGACTGGCGGTGCGGTAGACGTGACCCTGTGCGACACCCAGGGCCGCGGGCTGGACATGGGCTCGCACTTCGACGAGGTCGGTCCCCGCGCGTTCAGCGCCCACTACGAGACGGCGGCCGCCGGCGACGGCGCCGCACTGGCCATCCGCGACCGCCGCCGGCTGCTGCATAACGCCATGCTCGAGGCCGGCTTCAGCAACCTGCCGAGCGAGTGGTGGCACTACGATTTCGGCGACCAGCTGTGGGCCTGGTACCGCGGCCAGCCGGCGGCGCTCTACGGCCCGACCGAGCCGCCCAGCCTGGAAGGCCTGTGGCAGCAGCAACTGGCCGAACGCTTCGCCAGCCCGACCTGAAACCCTCGAATTGCCGGAGCCCGTCATGTCACGCCTGCTCGCCGCCTGTTTTGCCCTGCTCCTCGCCCTGCCCGCCCATGCCGAAGGCTTTCTTAGCCGCCTGCTGGACAAGCCGGTGCCCGGCGGCGTGGCGGTCATCGACCTGGGTGACGGCCTCATGGCGCCGCAGGTGCGCTACCAGGACAAGCCGGTGCTAACGGTCCGCGAGGACGGCAAGCGCTGGATAGCCATCGTCGGCATCCCGCTGTCGGTCAAGCCGGGCACGCAGCGGATCGAGGCGGACGGCCGCTCCCTCGCCTTCCAGGTCGAGCTCCGCCACTACCGAGAACAGCGCATCACCCTGAAGAACCAGCGCCAGGTCGACCCAAACCCGGAGGACCTCAAGCGCATCGAGCGCGAGCTGGCCGAGCAGACCGACGCCTACCGGCGCTTCGATCCGCGCCAGCCGAGCAACCTGCTGTTCGACAAGCCGGTCGCCGGCCCCCTGTCCAGCCCCTTCGGCCTGCGTCGCTTCTTCAACGGCGAAGAACGCAACCCTCACTCCGGACTGGACTTCGCCGTGCCGGCCGGCACCCCGGTCAAAGCCCCGGCGGCCGGCAAGGTGACCTTGGTCGGCGATTACTTCTTCAACGGCAAGACGGTGTTCGTCGACCACGGCCAGGGGCTCGTGAGCATGTTCTGCCACCTGTCCAAGGTCGAGGTGCAGGTCGGTGACGAACTGCCCCGCGGCGCCGTGCTCGGCCGGGTCGGCGCCACCGGCCGGGCCACCGGACCGCACCTGCACTGGAACGTCAGCCTCAACGACGCCCGGGTCGATCCGGCGATCTTCATCGGCGCGTTCAGCAAGTGATGGTCGAGCAAACAACGGCAACCCCCGGTTTCCTGCTCGCGGAGTAACCGGGACCCCCGCCCTTGGGTCTGCCATCCTTGCCAGCGACGCCATGTCGGACTAAGCTCATTGAACTAAGTCAAGTAGACAACCCCATGCACACAGTCAACATCCATGAGGCGAAAACCAATCTTTCGCGCTTGATCGAACAAGCTGTCAAAGGGGAGCCCTTCATCATTGCCAAGGCGGGCAAGCCCCTGGTGAAAGTCTCTCGACTGGATGCCCCCGACACGACACGGGTGAAACGTCTGGGTTTCATGGCCGGCCAGATCGCTGTGCCGGACGATTTCGACCGCATGGGCAGCGAAGAAATCGAGCAGCTGTTTGGAGGCGACGCTTGAAGCTGCTGCTCGATACCCATCTGCTGCTGTGGGCCGCCGGCACACCTGAGCGACTCTCGGCGAATACCCGTGCACTGCTTGAAGAACCGGAAAACGAACTGTTCTTCAGCGCCGCGAGCCTATGGGAAATCGCCATCAAACGCGGCCTCGGCAGGAACGATTTCCAGGTCGACGCGCGAGTACTACGCAGAGGCTTGCTGGACAATGGCTACAACGAACTGCCGATCACCAGCGAGCACAGCGTTGCGATCGACACCCTGCCACCGATTCACAAAGACCCATTCGACCGAATTCTGATCGCCCAGGCGATGGTCGAGGGCATCGTCCTGCTGACAGCCGATGCGCTGGTTGCGCAATACCCTGGACCGGTGTGGCAGGCTTGACCCCTGAACCGAACGCAAACCCGGGTCTGTCCCCGACTGCAGCCCTATGAACCATCGTATGCAGCGCTTCGATCGAAAGCGCTCCATGAACCCCATCTTCAACCGAGGTAAAGGCCCGCCGATGCTGTGCTCCCGATTTCTTTCTGGAGCCCGTCATCATGATGCGACCCGACGCCA
>NZ_BAAGYK010000019.1:0-36658 GCF_054779355.1 Azotobacter armeniacus | reverse complement strand
CGCCACGCTCGGCGGATCTGCGCAGTTCGTTCATATCGAATTCCTCGGTCGGCAAGGCCCGGCCGGAGCCGGGCGGGAAACTTCAGGCGTGGGCGGTACGGCGGTTGCGGTAGGCATCCAGGCTCAGGGCGCCGGCGCCGAAGGCGGCCACCTGCAGCAGGCCCCCGGCGATCGCCAGGTTCTTCAGGAAGTGGATGAGCTGGTTCTGGTCGCCGAACTGGTTGTGGAAGGCCAGGGCCGTCGCCAGGGTGAAGCCGGCCATCACGGTGGCGACCAGGCGGGTGCGGTAGCCGACCAGCAGCGCCGCGGCGAAGCCCAGCTCGATCAGCAGCGCGGCCGCCAGAGCCAGCGTGGGGAAGGGCATACCGGTGCTGCCGATGTAGCCGAGGGTGGCGGCCGGGGCGGCGGCCTTGCCCAGGCCGCTGACGATGAACAGCGAGCCCAGCAGGGCGCGGCCAGCGAAGGCGCTGGCGGTGTGGGTGACGGTCGAGGTCGAAAGGGTCATGTCCGTGTCTCCTGGTAGGTAGGGGTGCCTTGTTCAGCACCATGAGCACAGACTAGTGTCTCCTCGAGATTCGATTAATAGGCCGGAAAGCGCAATATAGTCCACTCATAAGAGACAATTAGCCCGCTCGAGGTGAACCGCCCCGGGAATTCCGGAGGCTCGTTGGTGTGAGTCACGCCACCATGGCGGACTCGTCAAGTTGTCGATAATAAGCCGCTTCGGCCTCGGCCGGAGGTACGTTGCCGATCGGCTCCAGCAGCCGCCGGTGATTGAACCAGTCCACCCAGGCCAGCGTGGCCAGCTCCACCGCTTCCCGGTTCTTCCAAGACTGGCGATGGATCACCTCGGCTTTGTAGAGTCCGTTGATGGTCTCGGCCAGGGCATTGTCATAAGAGTCGCCCACGCTACCTACGGACGGCTCGATGCCAGCCCCGGCTGGGCGCTCGGTATAGCGGATCGATACGTACTGCACCCCGCGGTCGCTATGGTGGATTAGGCCACCCTGGCTGACGGGGCGGCGGGCGTACAGGGCTTGCTCCAGGGCATCGAGCACGAAGTCTGTCCGAGCCGAGCTGGATACCTTCCAGCCAACGATGCACCGGGCGAATACGTCGATGACGAAGGCCACGTAGACGAAGCCCTGCCAGGTGGAAACATACGTGAAGTCCGATACCCACAGCGCATTCGGGCGCTCGGCGCGGAACTGGCGGTTCACCCGATCCAGAGGACAAGGTGTAGTCTTGTCGCTGGCCGTGGTCTTGACCGGTTTGCCACGCACCACGCCTTGCAGGCCAAGCCTTTCGCATCAGGCGCTCCACCGTGCAGCGGGCCACGGCAATGCCTTCGCGCTGCAACTGCCGCCAGACCTTACGTGCCCCATAGACCTGGAAATTCTCATTCCACACCCGCTGGATATGCCCGCATAGGATTTCATCGCACTGCACACGCGCTGGGCGCTGGCCGGGATCGGCCCGCCGCGTTGCATGCAAGCGGTACGTCGACGGGGCGATCGGCAGCACTTTGCAGATCGGCTCGACCCCGTAGACCTGGCGGTGATCGTCGATGAAGGCCTTCATCGCTTGAAGCGGCGGTCGAGCTCCGCCTGGGCAAAATACGCCGAGGCCTTGCGCAGGATCTCGTTGGCCTGGCGCAGCTCACGCACTTCCCGCTCGAGCGCCTTGATCCGTTCACGCTCGGGCGTCGTCTGACCCTCACGCAGTCCGGTATCGCGCTCGGCCTGCCTCACCCAGCGGCGCAGCGTCTCGGCCGTGCAGCCGATCTTCGCCGCGATGGAATTGATCGCCGCCCACTGCGACTCGTGCTCGTCCTGATGCTCGAGCACCATGCGAACCGCCCGTTGCCGGACTTCAGGGGAATACTTCGTTGCTGACTTCATGGCTCCATCCTCTCAAAGGTTGGAGCCTCCGGGAAACCCAGGGCGGTTCACCCCTTCAATGACGCCGAATAGATTTATGCAAGCCACCGACGGCATCAAGATTCAGTGTTGCAAAAAGGGGGGTGACCATAGATTTTCTGAGACGACCCCAGATGAGCAGCTCGAACGCGCGAAGCCGGGAAACGGTTTCCGGAAGGCGTTGCTTCAACAGGCAGTCTAGGTACTCGCGAGAGGAAAAGGGAGGGCTCTTCAGCGATGCCCGGTGACGGCGGACGGCCTCGAGCACGGTGCCGATGTGCAGCTCCATCAGGTCTGTGATGAAGTCGTCCGGATGGATGGCCCGCACACCGAAGGGAGACAAATCCTGGTCGGGAAAATCCTTGAGATTGAAGGTCACGATCGCTTCGGCGCGCGTCTGCACCGCGGCCGCCACCACATGGCGATCCTCCGGATCCGGGAGGGTAATGCCGGGGATCAGGCTCTCGAAGCCCGTCACCAGAGCTCCTGGCACATGACAATCCATCAGCTCTCGTACACGCCCAACCGTGTCAGGCGACAAGTCGGGACGATCGGCCAGCAGTTTCCGCATCCATTCCTGATGGATGGTTTCCGACCAGCGGGCGCGGAACTGACCGGATAGCGCCAGGTATATCAGCAGGCTGCGCAACGGTGCCGGATACATCACGCAGGCATCGTAGATGACCGTGTAGTTCGAGCTCACTCGTAGCCCAGCCCCAGTGCCTGGTCCAAGGCAGAGAGCTCGGCCAGCGCCGCCAGTCGCTCCTGTTCAAGCTTCTCCTGGTAGATGCGGAGATCGGCAAATTTCACCTTCCGGCGATTGCCGGCACGATGGTAGGGGATGGCTCCCTCGTCGAGCAGCTTGATCAAGGTGGGGCGAGACACATTCAGCAGGTCGGCCGCTTCCTGGGTGGTCAACTCCGCATGGACGGGAACCAGGCGGACACTGTTGCCTTCACCCAGCTCGGTCAACACATCGACCAGCAGGCGCAGGGCGCTGACCGGGATGTTGACGGAGCGAACTCCCCCCTTGGGATCGTTGATGGAGAGGGTCTGCGTCTCCGCGCGGGTTTCGATAATGGCGGACAACTCCTGACTGCACAGTTTGGCCAGGGTGGCCTCTTCGGCGCTGGGCAGTGTCTCTTGCAGGCGGCTCATGGCGGTTCCTCTCTTCTTACGCACTCAGGATATTCGAAATTTTCGCAATTTTGTTATTTTTCGAATTATTCGAAAGCGTGCTGAGGCGTCTGACGATTGGCTTGCCGGTTCCGCGGCTCATGTGGCTCGCACTCGATCAGGCTCCTTTCAAGGTCTCTTGCATCCCTGCATCGATTATTTCGGGCGTGGCAACGCTGCCGGGAGCAGGCATGCGGGTAGGATTAGTAGACCACTACAGGACTCGGTAGTGGGCGAGTCCTCGGGCCGCGTCTGGCGTCGGTCGTGGAGGCGGGTGTTGCTGATGTCGGCGTGGCCCAGCCACTGCTCAACAGTACTCGGCTGGGCGGGCTGTTGGGATGGCTTGGATCGAGCAGCTCAGGCACCGGCTCAGCGATGTCTGGCGGGCTCGCACAACAGCTTTTTCCCGGATTTCCTCTTTTTGCTTCCAGGGTATGTGTCCATACACCTGTCATCCGCGCCGACACCCCAGGCGCAAGGAGTGCGTGACGTTGAACAGTTTACCTTCTGCTAGAAAGTTACAGCGGCTGAACCGCCGGCAGCGTAAGAAGCTGCGCGTGGGGGAGTTTCAGGAGCTTGTGTTCAAGGTTCGAATGACCTTCCGCCAGCCCTTGGCTGAACCGGCCTATGATGTCCTGCTGGACGCCTTCATCGAGCTGATCGAATCGCGCCGTTTGATCGTCGGTGGTCTGGGCGGCCAGCTGCCGTTGGTGGAGGCGGACGGTATCGTGTCTGCGTGGGGACGCGGTTCGCCTGCCGAAGAGGATCGACAGGCTGTGCTGGACTGGTTGAGGCATCGGCCCGAAGTCGCCAGTGCAGAGGTTGGTGAGTTCGTCGATGGCTGGTATGGATGGGAGGACGCGAAGTGAGAGGTTGTGAAAAAATCGAACAGTGCCGTGAGAGCCTCTCCAATCCCCTTCAAAAAGGCGTGCCATGTGAAAAGCGGGAGAATTTATGAGCCAAATGGTCTTACTTTTCACGTAGCGCAACGTTTTAGCGGCTGTTTTGAAGGGGGCGCAGCAGCCGCTTGAATTTTTCACAACCTCTGAGTCGAAGCTACCACAAGACGCCGATTTTCGGGCACACCACCGCGCGCCCGGAGGCTGCTGACAAACGGCTGTGGCACAAGCGTTGGTGATCTGTCCCTGGAGCGGCTGAAGCCGACAGCCAGGAAAACGCGTACTGGTAGCCGGCCCGATGGCCAAGAGGCTGCTTGCCGCTGACGCAGCCTCCACTCCACCGGTGCAGCGGTATTAGTAGCGCACCCGATAGGTGGGCGAGTCCTCCGGGCGCATCTGGCGTTTGTCGTAGAGCCGGGTGGTGCTGATGTTGGCATGGCCCAGCCACTGCTGGACCTTGGCGATGTCGGCCTCGTGTTCCAGGGCGTTGGTGGCGGCGGTGGCGCGCAGGCCGTGGACGCCGAGGCCTTCGACCGTGATGCCGGCGGCCCTGGCGTAGGCCCCGACCAGGGCATGGATGCCCTCGGCGGAGATCCCGGCGCCGGTCCTGTGCGCTTCGACGAGCAACTGGTGGCGGTTCCCCTGGCGGTGTTCTGGAGCAGTCTCTCAAGCTGAAAGCGGTACGATGCCTCGATCGGCTTTCGGGAAAAACCCAAACGGTTAGGTTTTGTGCTATCTTGCGAACATGCCGACAGTCTTACGCTTCAACGGCTTGCGTGCCGTGATTTATCCGAACGATCACCGGCCGGCACACCTCCATGTCATCGGCAATGGTTGCGAGGCCGTATTCAATCTGCATTGCCCACAGGGTCCGCCTGAACTGCGCGAGAACTACGGTTTTTCGCAGAAGGACCTGGCGGGCATTCAAGCCAAGCTGGCGGAAGCGCTGCTTGTCGCCTGCAACGAGTGGGGGGCTATCCATGGTCAGCCATGACGAGTTTGAACAAGCCAATGCTCGGGCCGAAAAACGCAAGACGCAGGAGCCTTCTGCCGTCTTTGCGCGCTATGACAAGCGCATTCATCGCCTGGTTATCGGGCTGAGCAGTGGCATCGAGGTTGCCTTTCCGCCCCATTCGGCCGAAGGACTGGAAAGGGCGAAACCTGCCGATCTAGATCTTATCGAAATCAGCCCTTCAGGCCTTGGCTTGCACTTTCCGAAGCTAGATGCCGACCTCTATCTGCCAGCTCTTCTGGAGGGTTTCCTGGGAAGCCGGCAGTGGATGGCGGCGAAGCTCGGCAAGCACGGTGGGAGTGTAAAGAGTGCCGCCAAGACTGTGGCGGCCCAAAAGAATGGTCGTCTTGGCGGACGACCGCGCAAGCCAGCGATTGCCGGCAGCTGACCCCATCTTTTAGTAGCGGACCTTGAAGGTGGGCGAATCCTCCGCCCGCAGGTGCCGGCGGTCGTAGAGCCGGGTGGTGCTGATATTGGCATGGCCCAGCCACTGCTGGACCTTGGCGATGTCCGCCTCGTGTTCCAGGGCATTGGTGGCGGCGGTGGCGCGCAGGCCGTGGACGCCAAGGCCTTCGACGGTGATGCCGGCGGCCCTGGCGTAGGCGCCGGCAAAGATCCCGGCGCCGGTCCTTTTCCCGCGCAGCGGCAGGAACAGCGTCGCTTTGGGGTCCACGAGATGCGAGCAAGGTATCGGCCGAGATCATGCCGAGAGCGAGTTCGAAAAGTACCGCATCGTGCAGGACCGCTTGTGCGAGAGCGACTTCGACCGGGCGATCAAAACAGATTGAGGGTGGGAGCCCAGCCCGCGACGAGGGGGAATAACACCCATGGCCACCAAGAAAACCGCCCCGAGTTGGAGCGACGTTAAAGCCAAGCTGGCCGACTTCGACCGCGCCGGACTGATCGGGCTCATACAAGACCTGTACGCCGCCAACAAGGACAACCAGGCGTTCTTGCACGCGCGCTTCGCACTCGGCGGCGATGTGCTCAAGCCTTACAAAACGACTATAGCTCGCTGGCTGTGGCCTGATGTATTCAAGAATCAGGACACCTCGGTGGCCAAGGCCAAGAAAGCCATTTCGGACTACAAGAAGGCCATCGGCCCATCAGAGGGCTTGGCGGAGCTGATGGTGTTCTATTGCGAGCAAGCGGCCGGTTTCAGTAGCGACGTGGGCCTGCAGGACGAGGGCTATTTCAATGCGCTGGTGCTGATGTTTGAGCAAGCGCTAACGATCATCGCGACTTTGCCCGATGGGCAGCGACCAGCCCTTTGGGGGCGGCTGGATGAGGTGAGGCACATCAGCCACGATTTTGGCTATGGCGTCGGCGATGACATGGACAAATTGCTGATCGAGCACGGAGTCGATGGCTGAACAGGAGACGCTCGCAGCCGTGCTGGCCGAGAACGCTCGCTTGATCGCGCTGCTTGAATCACACGGCATCGAGTGGCGCCTTTCGCCGTCCCAGCCGGCTCCAGGGGTAGCAGCGCCGGAGCCGTCCAGGCTGTCCACCACTGAAAAGGTGACCCTGTTCCGGCGACTGTTTCGCGGGCGCATGGATGTGTATCCGGTTCGCTGGGAAGGCAAAACCTCGGGCAAGTCGGGCTATGCGCCAGCCTGCGCCAACGAGTGGCGTGCCGGTGTGTGTGAGAAGCCCCGTATCAAGTGCGGTGACTGCGGCAAGCGACTGCTGATCCCGCTGTCCGACGCGGTGATCTATGACCATCTGGCCGGTGCGCACACGGTCGGCGTCTATCCGCTGCTGGAGGACGATACCTGCTACTTTCTGGCGGTCGATTTCGATGAGGCCGACTGGAGAGATGACGCGCGTGCTTTCATGCAGTCCTGCGAGGAGCTGGGCGTGCCGGCTGCGCTGGAAATTTCCCGCTCCGGGCAAGGCGCGCACGCATGGGTATTCTTCGCCAGCCGCGTTTCTGCCCGCGATTCCCGGCGACTGGGTACGGCCATTATCAGCCACACCTGCACGCGCACCCGGCAACTGAAGCTGGAGTCCTACGACCGGCTGTTCCCCAACCAGGACACGATGCCCAAAGGCGGCTTCGGCAACCTGATCGCGCTGCCGCTGCAAAAGTGGCCCAGGGAGAGCGGCTTCAGTGTGTTCGTTGATGCCGATCTGCGCCCGCATCCTGACCAGTGGGCTTTCCTGGCGGCGATCCGGCCGATGCCTGCTCACGACATCGAGCCGACCATTCTGCGTGCCACCGGTGGCGTCCATCCCTTGGATGTCACCTTCATCGACGATGAGGACCTGGCTACGCCGTGGAAACGCGAGAGCGCATCGCCCAAGAAACTATCCGGTGCGATGCCGCCATCGCTCACGGTGACGTTGGCGAACCGGATCTATTTCGAGAAGGCGCAACTCCCCCAAGCGCTGGCCAATCGCCTGATCCGGCTGGCCGCCTTCCAAAACCCCGAGTTCTACAAGGCCCAGGCCATGCGCATGTCGGTGTGGGACAAGCCGCGTGTCATTGGCAATGCTGAAAACTTCCCCCAACACATCGCTCTGCCTCGCGGCTGCCTTGATGCGGCAATGGACTTGCTGCGCGACAACAGCATCGGCTGCGATCTGCATGACGAGCGATTTGGCGGCGAGATCATCGATGTGGCCTTCGCTGGCACCTTGCGCCTTGACCAGGAAACTGCCGTTTCGGCCATGCTGCACCACGACACCGGGGTCCTGTGCGCGCCAACAGCATTCGGCAAGACCGTTACCGCCGCCGCGCTGATCGCTCGCCGGGGCGTGAACACCCTGGTGCTGGTGCACCGCACCGAGTTGTTGAAACAATGGCAAGAGCGCCTGCAAGTCTTTCTCGGCGTAGGCAAGGGCGTGGTCGGCACCATCGGTGGTGGCAAGGCCAAACCCACCGGGAAGATCGATATCGCTGTGATGCAGTCGGTATCCCGACAGGGCGAGGTCAATCCGCTGGTTGAGCACTACGGGCAGGTGATCGTGGACGAGTGCCATCACGTTGGCGCCGTGTCATTCGATGCCATCCTGAAGCGAACCAAGGCGAGGTTCGTGCTCGGCCTTACGGCAACCCCGATTCGCCGCGATGGTCAACAACCGATCATCTTCATGCAGTGCGGGCCGATCCGGTACACAGCGGCTAAGCCGGCAGGTGCACCTCATGACTTAGAGGTGCTGCCGCGAACACGTTTCTTACGGATCGACTTGCCGCACGAGGCGGGCATCCAGGATGTGTTCCGGCATCTGGCCGATGACCAGGCCAGGACCGAAGCTATTGCCGCCGAAGTCCGTGACGCGTTTCAGCAGGGTCGCAAAGTGCTGGTGCTGACCGAGCGTACCGAACACCTCGACGCTATTCGGATTGCACTGGAAGAACAAATACCGGAGCTGTTTATGCTGCACGGCAGGATGTCCAAGAAACAGCGTGCAGCGCTGATCACGGCACTGGACGCCTTACCGCCCGACGCGCCGCGCGTACTGCTGGCCACGGGCAAACTGGTCGGCGAAGGCTTTGACCATCCGCCCCTCGACACACTGGTGCTGGCGATGCCCGTCTCCTGGAAAGGCACGCTGCAGCAATACGCCGGTCGTCTGCATCGAGAGCACGCCTGCAAGACCGATGTGCGCATCATCGATTTCGTCGATACTGGGCATCCGGCACTGCTGCGGATGTGGGAGAAACGTCAGAGCGGGTACCGGGCGATGGGGTACCGCATGGGGATGGGAACCGACCAGTTGGACAGTTGACGAGTGCTTTCACCACATTGGTCGGCATGCTGTTGACACACTTGCCAACAGTCTGGAACAGACGCCCGGGCCGATCCTTGCGCCTGACCGTGCTGCATGTGCAAGCCCCTACGCCAGAACAAGTCGCTCGCATCGCTCAGTCAATCTACGGACGCATGCGCGCCGAGATACGGCACTGAACTGTCCGTGTGCCTGGGGGCAGTATTTCCAGTCCCCGATCTGTCGCAAGGCAAGGCCACGTGCATGCTGCGCTCCGGCGTCGGGCGCGAGCCTTTTCGTTGCCGGGTGGCTCAGTAGCGGACCTTGAACGTGGGCGAATCCTCCGCCCGCAGGTGCTGGCGGTCGTAGAGCCGGGGGGGGCTGATGTTGGCGTAGCCCAGCCACTGCTGGACCTTGGCGATGTCAGCCTCGTGCTCGAGGGCGTTGGTGGCGGCGGTGGCGCGTAGGCAGTGGACGCCGAGGCCCTCGACCCTAATGCCGGCCGCCCTGGCATAGGCGCCGACCAGGGCATAGATGCCCTCGGCACTGATCCCCATCCCGGTTTTCTTGCCGCGCAGCGGCAGGAACAGCGGCGCCTTGGGCTCGTCGAGGTGATGCCTGCCCTGAGGCCTCCAGGTAGCCATGGATACGCTCGGCGGCGACCGGGTGCAGGGGCAGGTAGCGCAGCTTGCCGCCCTTGCCGTGGACGCGCAGATGCTTGAGGCCGCGGCGGTCCTGGAGGTCGTGGACGGCCAGGCGGGCGGCTTCCTCGCGGCGCAGGCCGTGATAGAGCAGCACGGTGAGGATCGCCCGGTCGCGGCGGCCCTTCAGGGCTTCGAGCAGGGCCCGGGCCTGATGATCGCCGAGAGCCGGGGTCTTGCCTTCATTCGTTTCGAGCTTGGGCCGTTTGACGCCATGCACTGGATTGCCGCCGGCGACGGCGTTGCACTCGAGCAGGTGGTCGAACAGGCTGGTGAGGGCGGCAAGCTTGCGGCGGAGGGTGGCCGCGGAGAGGCCGCGCTGCTCCAGGTGCTTGCGCCAGGCGAGGACATGGGCGCGGGTGACGTCGCGAAATTACACCGCGTGCCCTCGCAGCTCAGAACCCATCAACCGCCTCGGGCCGCAAGGAGTCCCGTCGTGCGACGCCGGCTTGTCACCGTCTCAGGTCCGCAGCAGGCAGGCCGTCAGGACGATGCTGCAATCGTCGCCGCTGGTCTTGTCGGTGAAGTCTGCGGCGTAGAAGCGCTGGGTCAGGCTGCGGCGCTTGAGGCGACTCTTGCGTAATGCCTGAGCCACTACGCCGAGCTGCCCAGGTACCTGGTGGTCGGCGAGTCTGTCGCTCTCAAGACCAGGTCACCGATGCCGCCCATGGACAGCATGGCCGCTCTGTACGTTGCATTGGCCCAGCACTGCCAGTGGAAGCCTTTCAGGGAGGCCGTGAGTAGCGTGAGCTGGCTCAGAGTTACTCGCTCGACAAGGATCGAGCGCAACTCGCTATGTATCCATTCCCAGCTCAAGTCACCGTCGTCGTCGGAAGTGGCGTCGATGATCGAGGGTGTGATCCATCACTGCACGGAAATGGAGGTGGACCGCCAATACGTCGATTCGCACGGCCAGAGCACGGTCGCGTTCGCCTTCTGCCGGCTGCTCGGCTTCCAGTTGCTGCCACGACTGAAGGCTATCCACTCACAGAAGCTGTACCGGCCGGAAATCGGCAAGGCGGATGCCTATGCGAACTTGCAACAGATTCTGACCCGGCCGATCGACTGGGAACTGATACGTCAGCAGTACGACCAGATGATCAAGTACACGACGGCCTTGCGCTTGGGCACGGCGGAAACCGAAGCCATCCTGCGGCGCTTCACCAAGAAAAACGTGCAGCACCCGACCTACAAGGCGTTTGCCGAGTTGGGCAAGGCGATCAAGACCATCTTCCTGAGCCACTACCTGCACTGCGAAGAGCTGCGCCGGGAGATCAATGAGGGGCTGAACGTGGTCGAGCAATGGAACGGGGCCACCGACTTCGTGTTCTTCGCCCGTCGCGGCGAATTGGTCAGCAACCGACGCGAGGACCACGAGGTCAGCATGCTCGCGCTACACCTGATTCAGAACTGCATGGTCTACATCAACACATTGATGATCCAGAAGGTGCTTGCACAGCCGCATTGGCAGGGGAGGCTGACACCGCGCGACTACGCTGCGCTGACACCGCTGATATGGGAGCACGTCAACCCGTATGGTCGGTTCGTCCTCGACATGAATGCCCGCCTGGCGTTGCTGTGATCGAGATGGCGGCTGGTGACACGACTGCTTGTTCCACTCTATTTCTCATGACCGCATAAACCGAAACGGCTGAAAGCCTTACGCGCTCTACCATACGAGCTAAAATAGGAGAGCTTAAAACCGCATAAGTACAACTCAAAAAATTCAATATTTTTAAGCGCTTAGCTTTTTTATGAGAAATCCGGGCTAGCGCTTAAGCCAGGATGGCGCTTGAATTCATTATATGCTCCGACACACAGAGCCACAATATAAACAACAGGGCAAAGTAACCAGACTAAGTAACTGATTTCTAGTATGGAAAGAATAGTTTTGTTCCCCTCGATGGAGGAGGACTTATAATGACCTGCAATTGTTACCATAATAATCAGAGCTATAAGGTGTACAATCAAGAACGTGCGCTCAAAAGTTCGCTGAGTACGTGACGGTACAAATGGACTATTGCTTTGTTTGCTAGGTGTCATCTCTTCTAAGATATTGAATAAATAAGGTAATCCCCCGGCTAAGCCGGGGGACTCCTTGAGGTTTGACCGTGTGATACGGTCATCGGGAGCCTTCTGTCTCGACCAAGAGATAGGAGGTACCCGATGAGAGACTATCAGAGTCTCGCGCATACGAAGTGGGACTGTAAGTACCACGTTGTTTTCATCCCGAAGAGGCGCAAAAAGGCGATCTTGGGGGCGATTCGAAAGCACCTTGGCGAGCTGTTGCATGAGTTGGCGAGGCAGAGGGAGTGCCGGATAGTGGAGGGCCATTTGATGCCTGACCATGTCCACATGTGCATCAGCATCCCACCCAAGCACTCGGTGTCGTATGTGGTGGGCTACATCAAGGGCAAGAGTGCGATTTCGATAGCGCGGCGTTTTATGGGAAAGGCGAAGAACTTCACGGGTGAGAATTTCTGGGCTCGGGGGTATTTCGTTTCAACCGTGGGGCTGGACGAGGAGGTAGTACGTGCATACATCCGGAACCAGGAAAAGAAAGACGAGCAGTACGACCAGCTCAAATTTGGCCTGTAGCGATAGCCGCCTTCAGGCGGCCCAACTACTTGCCCCTTTGAGGGGCTAACAGAATAAAGCCCCCGGCTTTGCCGGGGGATACTTACTATGGCATCTAAGTTGTCGTTTTTGAACATGTCAAATTTTCCTTATTAAGATTAGTAGTTGGGGTCGCCTCAGAAAACGGAATTTAAAGCACGCTAAGGTCCCACAGACCCCATGCAGACTTCAAAAACGATCATTTTCGAGAGGGCTTCGTGAGAAAGCAGCCCGCGCCAGTGCTGGCCTTGCTCGAGTGAGTCTCGAAAACCGTTCTCGTAACGGTGTGCCGCCAAAGCCGAGTTTCGAGAAACACCGCAACGCCGCATCCAGCAATAGCCATCCAACGCAAAGCCGCGCCGTTACTGGGTTACGCATTCCTTAGCGTGCTTTAAATTCCGTTTTCTGAGGCGACCCCTAGTTGTTTTACCGTGACCTTGAGCGGATCGGGCACGCAGACCCAAGGTGTGGTGAGCCGCCCCGGGAACTCCGGAGACCTGTTGGTGTGAGTCATGCCAGCACACCAGCATGGCGGACTCAGCGAGTTGGCGATAATAAACTGCTTCGGCCTCGGCCGAAGATACGTTGCCGCCGTCTCGTTCGAGGCTCTTCTCCTGCAGCACCCACAGCAGTTTAGTCTGCATGGCCAGGGACAGCTTGCCCACCTCATCGAATCCGGAAATCCCTCGGCAGAGTCGAGGTTGGCTTGATCGAGAGGGGAAAGGCAGAGCACCATGGACGACATTTCTTACGAAGTCAGTAAAGAGCCTCTAACGTGGAATAAGGCAACACCGGCATAGGACCGGTGTCAGATGACTTTCTATTACAATTTATTGATTGGTCTTTTCTGAGCCAATACGGGCCTTTAGATTATTTTCTCGACGCATGCGTATATGTTGGGCAATTATTAAAGGCTCATATTTACGATGAAACTCGCAGTTGTCGAGCATGGCTTTGTAACGGTTATCTCTGCGGTCTCTCGCACAGCCGCCAAGACAAACTGGAAAAGCCCGACATTGTCGGCATTCGGAATTCGTGGCTGGATTGTAATTCGACCAATACAAGGCATTCGAATTGCTTTGATCCTTCTCTTTTCCAAGAAATCCAATTGATCGGTTGTCAGTATCGCTATCCAGTCCACATTTGTGGAGTTGTCCGTCGAAATTTATAATCCAGCCTCTCTCGCTAAATGCACCACACGCCGTGGTAATTGGCTGTGGAAATCCATATAGACGTTCTCCGGCCACTGAAATGCCGCGAGCGTTAAGGAGGTCAAGCCATTTTTGATAAGCCCTATAGAATTCATCTGGAAAACATGCCTCGGATAACGACCATTTTCCTGTGGCAGCATCCGTAAAGTCAGTTATCATTGATAGGTATGGATAGAATTGCAAGTCTGGCGACAACCAGTCGCGTTGATCAAACATGTGAAGCAGCGAGAAGGCCTCTTCTAGATTGTTTCGATCAACGTTTATTCTAAGGCGTATAGCAACGCGACCAATGACATGCTCAATGCCGGATAGGGTGTCGTCAAACGACGATTTGGCAATAATGTCGTGTGACAGTCCTTTCCAAGGCCTTCGTGTATCATGAGTCGATCTTTTACCATCAAGCGTGATTTGTATTCGATCTATTCCCCAGGATTCAAGCTGGCCTGCAGTTTCGGCATTAAGAAGTGTGCCGTTCGTAATAAGCTGTGCACGGTATGGAATCGCTTTTTCGGCACAAAGCTCAATGAAAGTGCTGGATAGCCTGCCTATCGACCTTTTTGCCAAGAGCGGCTCCCCTCCGAACCAGTCTACGCTAAATGCAGGTATATTACCTGACTCTAAATGGCTTTTAACGAAGCTTATCACTTCGTGCTCTGTCTCCCGGTTCATCAAACCTTTCTTCTTGCCGACAAAGCAATAGTTGCAGCCAAGATTGCATGAGAAGGTTGGTGTTATGGTCAGCACCAATGGAAATTCATCTATTTTTTTACTGTTGATACGCTCTTCCAAGTCGGCCAATTCGTCGAAGTCGTATTCAACTACCATTCCTCCAGCGATAAGTGCGCCGCCCAAGGGGATGGCAGAGTCCCCCAGCAGGTGAAAGTCTATAGTGTCATGCATACTGTTTAGCAGGGCTTTTATTCGTTTGAAATCATTTTCGCCAAAATCCAAGCATGCTCCAGTATAGGCATTATAAATTGCTCCACCTCCGCCCAGAGCATCAATGGGTAGTATCCAGTTATATTTAGAAGGCTTCCAATGAGTGGGTTGATGGCGGCAATCCATGGCTCAATACCTGTATGTGAAATAGCTTACCTATATGGCTGATGTTCAAAGGGAACAGGCACCCCCTGTCTAGTAGTGCCTGCCCTTGAGGCTTAGAAGTGCTGAGATATTTCTCTATGCACTAGGCGGCCTTTTGGCGCAATGAGTTCTTCACCAGCGCTTCGGATGATGCGAGATGGGCTTCGAACTCTTCTGCCGACATACCACCCATCGATTTCAAAGGCGGAGCAATACAGGTGCTACCTCCATAGCAAAAGCTAGCCTCTGTTCCTGGGCGAACCTTATGGTTGATGCTGCTAGGAATTTCTACCCATTCAAAATTTCCTTCGTTTTTCATTGTAACCTCCATAATAAATGAATGATGGATGTGCTTTTGAAGCACATTGACCATAGCATTTGTACGGGTATTTGCAAGCTGGAATAATATTTTTATATTATTTTTTATACAGAAAAATTATGAGCGGATATATTCTTATTGCGTCAGGTTTTTTGTAGTGAAAACAATAAGTTATATTTCGATGTGCATGTGCATGTGCATGTGCATTATAGTATCAATATGATAGCAATTTGCATGATTTATTGAGAAAGTAGGTTTATATGATTGACGTTGCACATGTATGTAAGGCCGAGTCGTGGGACTGCCATCATGGCTACTTAGGATGATGTATTTGATTGAATAAGCTTTGAATCTATAGATATTGAATTTTTATGATTGCGAGCGAACAGGCTTCTAAGATTGGTAATCCATGAGATTGAGGGAGAGTAGTGATATGCGGAGATTGAGAGTTGCTCTGGGTATTCTTTTGGTTGTTTCCAGTTGTGCCAGAGCTGAAGAGTCACCTTCGGCAATATTCGATCAGTTTTGGCGTGTGGCAAAGGAGAAGGTTTATCCTCATGATTTGGTTGGCGTGCACTTTACGGATGCCCAATATCAACGCTTGCATGAGCAGACATCGTCGATGGCTCATGTTTATGAGTTGACACCGCTGATTAATCGGTTTTTAAGCGCTCTGAATGTTTCTCATACGCAGTTCTATGATGATCAGACGATCGATTTCTACCTTTTCAGGTCGATGTTTGATACGCGAGATATCGCTAAGCCAGAAGTAAACCATATCGGTGCTCAGTTTATAGTTGATGATGGGCAATATGTCGTTTGCGAGGTCTTAAATGGATATCCTGCAGAACGCGCAGGACTCAGGCGCGGAGATCGTGTACTCAAAGCCAATAATGCGGATTTTCACCCATATCGATCCTTTAACCCAGAAGGTCACGACGTTCGTCTGCTGGTTCAGCGTAATGAGGAGGTCATGACTATTGTGGTCAGTGCGGTCAGGGAAAATCCAAACCAATCATTTGAGCGGGCCATTTCAAATAGTATTCGAACCTATGAAAAGGATGGTCGGCGTGTAGGTTATGTCAGGTTGTGGTCCGGAACGCACAAGGATATTTTAAAGACATTCCATGATGGCGTGACGGAGAGGTTGGGGAAGGCCGATGCCATAGTCTTGGATTTGCGTGGAGGTTTCGGTGGCGCATGGTATGACTATCTGGACTTGTTCTTTGCCAACCGAAAAGATTACTTCAGTTTTTCTATCATCAATCGAAAAGAGACCTTGCAGCACAAGGCGGAGCCGCAGATAAATAAATGGCATTTTGATGGGCCGATGGTCGTTCTTGTCAATGAGGGTACGCGATCTGGCAAGGAGGCGCTTGCTTATCAATTCAAGAAAACGGGTAGAGCTTTATTGCTGGGGACTACTACGCAGGGGGCATTTTCGTTAGGCGAAGCGATTTTCAATGACAGGGATAAACCGTATTTTTTATATCTTTCTTCGGGGGAACTTCGCCTGGATGGCAACAAAGTTGAAGGTGTCGGCATTAGCCCAGATGTCCGGGTGGAATATGATTTAAACAAAAGCTCACCTGTCGATCCTCAGCTTGAGGCGGCTGTTCAAGCTGCCTTTGCCAGAGTGCCTTTACCTGGGAGGCTTAATGCTATTCCCGTACCTCCGAGATGAATATCGTCGGAATATATATTGCGCAGCGATCGACAAGGGCCGAGGCATGGCCCTTGGTTGCTGCGAGCTGTGCCAACTACAAATGAGGAGGGGATTGTAGCTTGGAGGGGTCTTGACAGGCAGCCGAAGCTCGGGAACAGTTGACGGGCAATCCGTTGGCCACTGACGGCAATAGTGGCTCCCTTTGGCGGTCTCGGCCTGGGCACACGCCTGAACAGAGACTCCCTTTGACCGGTGCTTCGCATCCTGCAACGCCGGCGCATACCGTGAGGTATGTGGATGCTGCCTAACCCACCCCCCGACGGGACAATCCCGTCAGGGAAGGTCTCGTCGCAACAACGAGGAGACCCTATGATCAACACAGCGAGTTACGCCGAGCGATTGGTACGCGAAGGCGAATTCACACCCAAGCAAGCAGCGGCTCTTGCCCAGCAGCGGTTCGAGATCGAGGAGTCGATGATGACCAAGGCTGACCTTGCCAATCTGGCAACCAGGCAAGACATCAGCGATCTTCGAGCAGTCGCGTCACCAGCCGCCATTTCGCTGTCGGAAAACCAAATTAGCTAGGTTTCTGGCTGCTCAGCAATCCGACAGTGTTTTCCGTGCAAGTTTTCCTCACTGCTTTCGACTCGCTTAGGCCTGTATCGAGAAACAGATGTTTGGCGACAGCAGGCGCTCCGTCAGATGGCGGCTGGTGACACGACTGCTTGTTCTACCCCATCTTGTCCGGTTCAGACGGATCGGATTGAGCATTCTGCGGGTTTGGGATGTGGCCGCTGAAGCATAAGGTCTGGCGTTCGTCTTATCCTGAGCTGGCCTGCTTTATTGGGCTACAATCGCCGCATCTGCCTACAGGTTGCCTGCCATGTCCCGCAAGAAGTTGCCTATCGGCATCCAGACCTTCCGCGAGATTCGCGAGGAGGGCTATTACTACGTCGACAAGACGGCGGCCGCCCTTGAGCTGGTCGACGAGGGAAAGTACTACTTCCTCTCCCGTCCGCGACGCTTTGGCAAGAGCCTGTTCATCGACACCCTGGCCGAGCTGTTCGAGGGCAACGAGCCGCTGTTTCGTGGGCTGGCGGTGCATAGGCAGTGGGACTGGAGCCGCATCTATCCGGTGATCCGGATCAGCTTCGGTGGCGGAGTAATCCGCGATGCGGCCGATCTGCAGGGCAAGTTCAGCGAGCTGCTGACCATCAATGAGCAGGCGCTGGGTGTCACCTGTGCGCTGACCGATCACCGTGCTCGTTTTGCCGAGTTGATCCGTGAAGCCGAACGCAATACAGGCCAGCGAGCAGTGGTTCTGGTCGACGAGTACGACAAGCCGATTCTCGACAACCTGCAGCGTCCTGAGATCGCGCGCGAGATTCGCAGCGGGCTGCGTGATTTTTACTCGGTGATCAAGGACAGCGACGCCCATATCCGCTTCGCCATGCTCACCGGGGTGTCCAAGTTCAGCAAGGTCAGCCTGTTCTCCGGGCTCAACAACCTCAACGACATCACGCTGGATGGGCGCTACTCGTCGATCTGCGGGTATACCGACGAGGACGTCGATACGGTGTTCGCGCCGGAGCTGCCAGGACTGGATCGTAACGAGATCCGTACCTGGTACAACGGCTACAACTGGACGGGTACTTCGGTCTACAACCCGTTCGATCTGCTGCTGCTGTTCGCCAAGCGAGAGTTTCACCCGTATTGGTTCGAGACGGGCACGCCGACCTTCCTGATCGAGCAACTGCTGGCACGGCGCGTCTTCACGCCCGACCTGAGCCAGGTCGTGGCGATGGAAACCCTGCTGTCGAGTTTCGACATCGACTGCATGCCGGTCGAGGCGCTGATGTTCCAGACCGGTTACCTGACCATCGACAGCCTGCTGCGCATGGGCGCGCGCACCGAATACACACTGAAGTATCCCAACCTGGAGGTACAAGCCAGCCTCAACGGCGCGCTGCTGGAAGGCATGACCGGTGATCCTCTTTTGCCCGGCCGGCAGACTGGCCAGCTTTACCGTCTGCTGCTGGCCAATGATTTCAGTGGATTGCAGGCACTGTTCACCGCCTTCTTCGCTGGCATCCCCCACGACTGGTACCGCAACAATCCGATTGCCCGGTACGAGGGCTACTACGCCAGCGTGTTCTACAGCCACTTCGCCGCGCTGGGATTGGATGTGCGCCTGGAAGACGCCACCAGCCACGGGCGCATCGACATGGCGGTGCTGTTCAACGGCCAGGTCTACCTGTTCGAGTTCAAGGTGGTGGAGCTGGTGCCCGAAGGGAGGGCGCTCCAGCAGATCCGCGAACGCGGCTATGCCGAGAAGTACCGTGCGCGGGGCGAACCGATCCACCTGATCGGCGTGGAGTTCAGTCGCGAGAGCCGCAGCGTGGTGGGGTTCGAGGTGGAGCTGGATGGCTGACCCGGCTTCATTGGCTGTCGAGGCAGAAAAGGATACCTGGAAGGCTCGGTCACCATGAGTAGCCGTTGAGCTGCTCATCGGGTCAATGCTACTTGTTAATTACGAATTACGAATTACGAGAAATTCGTGGGAAAGCCCCGTCCCGGCGCAAGGCCGCGAGCAGCCGGCCGGCTACCCGCGCGGAACCCGTTGTCCGGCGGGCGACGCCGGCTCAGGGGCGGAGCGGGCGGGCCGTCAGGGTGATGCTGCAATCGTCGCCGCCGGTCTTGTCGGTGAAGTCCTCGGCGTAGAAGCGCTGGGTCAGGCTGCGGCGCTTGAGGCGGCCCTCGCGCAGCGCCTGGAACCACTGGCCGAGCTGCCCCGCCGTCCCGGGAGACCAGGCGGTCGGCAGCCCCGTCGCTCATCAGGGCCACGCCGCCGATGCCCTCCATGGACAGCAGGACGCTCTGCACGTCGTCCGGTTGCAGCTGCTCGTCGACGAAGGTGGTCTGGTTGGCGAACTCCCCCTTGCCGGCGCGCCCCAGCGTTTCGAGGCCGGCCGGCTGCTCGCGGCCTGGTGCGGCGGCGGCCTGCGTCCGCTCGATCACCAGGGCGCCATCGCCGATCTTCAGCCACAGCAGATGCCGCTGGCCCGGTATCGCCAGCAGCAGGGTGCAGCGGAAGTCTTTCAGGGAGCGCCGGTGCTCCGCCGCCAGGTCGGCGAGCAGGCCGCGGGCGTGCTTGACCAGCAGCAGGGCCAGCTGCCGGCCCTCGTCCGGGGCGGGCGTCTGCTCCGCATCGAGCAGGGTCGCCACCTGCCGATCCAAGGGGTCATCCAGGGTATGCAGCAGGCAGTTCAGGCCGCTCACCACGCCGCGGGCGCCGAGTTCCGAGACCGCCGAACTGCCCGCGCCGTCGGCCAGCAGCAGCCAGGGGCGGGGATCGCTGCCGGCCAGCGCCGCGTCCTGGCTGGAAAAAATCGAGCAGGCCGGTGCGGGCTTCCAAAGCCTCACCGAAGCCATTGATACCACGATGCAGATCGTCGGCTCATTCGCCGAGTTCGAGCGTGCCATGTTGCGCGAGCGGACAAAGAGCGGGCTCGATGCCGCCAGGAAAAACGGGCGTGTCGGGGGCCGACGTCCCAAACTGACGCAACAACAGCAAAAGGAAATCGTCGCACTGGTGAGCACCGGCCAAAAGACTGGAGCCGACGCGGCCAGGCTGTTCCGGGTTCATCCCTCCACCGTGGTTCGGCTGCTGGCCAAGCATCGGCTTGAAGGGCCTGCTTCGGCTTAGCGTGCGATTTATTCCGTTTCGTGAGCAGACCCCAGACTGGCCGCAGCCCAGCTGCAGGCCGCCCTGGCCCGCCTCGAAGGTGCCGGCCGCGATCTTGAGGAGGCCCGGCAGCAGGCGCGCGAGGAGGCGAAGCGGGAGGCCGGTAACGCCGCGGAGTTGCGCGGGGAGCTGCGGGCGCAGCAGCAGCAGGAGCTGGCCAGACTGCGGGTGGCGCAGGAACAGCAGACCAGCAAGCCATCGGCGTGACGGGTAACGCCATGCGGCATAGCGAGTTTATCGGTTCCGATAAAATTCACTTGCGAGCCTTATCTGAACCGATAAAGTAGCCCGGGCACGACAAGGACCCCGCCCGATGAAAGCCATTGAATTCCTCGCCGACTCCCTCGACCGCCTGCGCGATTTTCCGGCCGATGCCCGTCGCGAGGCTGGTTTCGAGCTGGACAACGTCCAGAACGGCATCGAGCCGGCCGACTGGAAGCCCATGAAGACCGTAGGCGCCGGCGTGCGGGAGATCCGCATCCGCGAGGCCTCGGGGGCGTTCCGCGTGATCTATCTGGCCACCCTACCGGATGCCGTCTATGTGCTGCACTGCTTCCAGAAGAAGACCCAGGCTACGCCAAGGGCCGATATCGATCTGGCGGCCGCCCGTCTTCGCGACCTGTTGAGGGACAGAAAATGACCGAGCAACAACGCTTCGCCAGCGTCTGGGACGCCATCGAGGACACCCCGGCCGAGGCTGAGAACATGAAGCTGCGCGCCGCCCTGATGCGCGCCATCACCGAGCAGGCTGCCGCCTGGCCGGGCACCGACACCGAGAAAGCTCACCGCCTTGGCATCACCGGGCCGCGCTTCTCCAACCTAAAGGCGGGCAAGATCAATGCCTTCAGTCTCGATGCCCTGGTGGCGATTGCCGTAGCGGCCGGACTGTCGCTCGGGCTGTCGATCAGCGGCCGTGCGGCTTAGGGGAAGGAGCGGCAGGCAGCGTGACGGGTAACGGCGCTCCGTGACGAGGGGTACCCGGGGTTTGGGGAGCAACGGAACCAAAAACCAACGTAAGGCGGGATTAGAGTTCGGCGCCGCCGTGAACATGGGGCAGTTCTCAGAACTTTGATTTGACGAACGGGTTTTCTGCACGACTACCGCCGCCTTTCTCTGGCAATGACGACGCCCCTGGCCTGGTTCGGCAAAACGGTGGTTTTTCCGAACTCACCAGACGCCACAAGGGTTTGCGGGCCGGCACCGGGCTTAAGTGCACTTTCTGTTCCGTTGCTCCCCAAACCCCAAATTTCAACTCGCTCATTAACAACCAGCCAAACCCTTATGGGCTGAGACGTGCCCCTTCAATCCTCCGCCAGGCGAAAAGCTTCTGCCATGCGATCCTGCTCTCGAGCAGGAAGCCTAAGACCATTAGCAATTGTTCTCCATTGGCTGACGATGCCCTGGAAAACTTCAATGATCTCGTCGGCCTCTTTCAGGCTCAGTCGGAAATACTCGGCAACCTCGCGTGCCAAGTCGAGATCCAGGGCGTTATCCGCTTCAGTGATGTTGAGCTTTAGGCCGTCGGCGATAGGGACGGGGTTCATATCGTAGGCTTCGGAGAGCCGCCATCCGGCGCCTGGGACCAAGATGAATCCGTGATTACGCAAGTGATCGTCTGTGTTCGAGACGAGAATGTTGAAGACAATCCTCGACCATAGTTCGCGCAGGTCGGCGTTGGTCTGGGAGCCAGACTTTATGAGCACCTCGGCCAGTTCCAGGTAACTGGCACCTGTGGAGGCATCATCGCCGTCAACGCGTCCGGTCATGGTCATCGCCGAGGCAAAGTGAAGGCGCCGGCCGTTCTCTGTACGATCAAACCGACGGACCATGAAGCAGTGATAGTCGCTGGCGAATTTCCGGGCTTCAGCGACAGCCACGTTCAGGCCGCAGCCGACGGCCAGGGCATTCACGACCATCTCCCAGCCACCCACGTCGTAGTCGTCGCGGGTGCTCGGAAACTTAGCGATGTATAAGCGCTCCTTGTCGTCCGCGACGCTTGCCTTGGGTCTGGCACCACCAAGCGAGCCGCCAGGGGCAATGAGCATCCTCAGCCAGTCTTGGCCCTGCAAGGCCGTGTTATCAGGGTCTTTCTCCAGAGCTCGGCTTGCACGCTCCAATTCATGAATTCTGGCGAACGGAGGAGCGGCCACACCAATTCGGTCATCAAGAAACTCGCCCGCATCATCGAGTTTGTAGCGAAAGGCGCCAACACGGTAGAGATCGTGTACGCCCAAGAGGTAGTCCGATTCGTAGAGCCGTGTGCCTTTGGGCTGGATGCCGGCACGAATGTCCCGCTCGAGCCGACGCTCCATGAGCGAGCGGCCCCATCGATCTGGGCTCGAGTCCGCGAAGGCGCCAAACTTGTCCTGGGGCGGAAACTGAGGCCCTTCAAATAGGCCGATCCCGGGATCAAATTGCAGTTGGCCAAGGTCAGGATCAATCAGGGCCGCAGGATCATATTGGAATTCAAACAACTCGCTCGCGCGGGTCTTGCGACTGTGCAAGAGCCCAAGTCTTTTAGGCTCCAACAGGCCGTCCCAGTCTGCATACACGCCGATTATCGTCATTGCTTGTCGTGCTCTCCGCGCTTTTTCTTCACGGGCTTCAGAAGAGAAGCAAGATCCACCGCTGTCGTTCCGAGTGATTTAGTGGATGCTTGGTCGGTGGTGACCATAGGGCCTCGGTCCCGGTTTGGCTCACTGCCTTTCACGGCGGTGGTTCTTTTCATCGTCACTGGCGAGTCTTGTTTGCCTGCGGCGTCAAGACGCTGGCCTTGACCGACTGAGCTCGGCTGGGTAGGCCGGGCGGTGCCTCGCTTCACCAGGCGTGAGTCCTGCAACTGACGGCCGAGGTCATCCGATGAGCCCAGTTTTGCCAGATCCTTCTCAAGGCCCAGGACCTGCATAACGGACAGATAAGCACCCATCGTCACTCCCGAGCCGCCGGCCTCAAGGGAGCGGAGTGTCATCGGCGACATCCCCGCCCGTTCCGCGACCTGCTTGGCAGTCAACTTTCGGCGCAGGCGCGCGAGCTTCAGCCGCTCACCGAGTTCGATAAGCAGCTGGTTGGTGTACGGTAAGAGAGGCGCAGTCTTCTTCGCCATGACACTAATATTCCTGCTATTTTGACCAATATTAGCCAGAATATTAGCATTCACAAACCGGTTGCTCGACCTCCTGTGGAGGGGGAGAAGCGACGCTCGGTTGCTCCTGTATGCCAATATTGCAGCGACAAATAGGAAAAAACGCTAAAATATTAGCACTTAGCTTCTAGGGATGTGACGGATCTCTTACATGCGCTGCTTTGGTGCAATAGTTTTGCGTAAGCCGTGCTACACGCTCTATCAATCTCGAATGTCCGTGCGGCGGAACTGAAGATGGGGAGCCTGCAGAATTCAGACAAAATCGTACGCCAAGGCAACTGGCCACATATAACCTATTAGGTTATATGTGGTCATGGAGAAAGGAACGCCCCACTGCAAGCTATCCGCCATCAAAGCCTTGATCGAGGTGGGCAAGGTACGCACCACGCACGCTGCGCGAGTGGGCGCGAATGAGTTGGGCTTAGGCTTTCCGACATGCTGGCCGTGGTGATGGCGCTTACGCCAGCGGGTTTCTACAAGAGCATGACCACTCACGCCGATCACAGGGTCTGGCAAGACGTGTACCGTCCAAGCACGCTGGCGGGCGGCGTGTATCTGAAGCTGACGGTCATTGATGACGTGCTGATCGTGTCCTTCAAGGAGCTATGAACATGAAATGTCCCTCCTGCGGCGCGGCGGAACTGATCCACGACACCCGCGACCTGCCCTATACCTACAAGGGCGAAACCGCCGTCCTGGCGGCGGTGACGGGCGATTTCTGCCCGGCCTGCGCCGAGTCTGTCCTGGACGCCGTGGAGTCGGATCGCGTCATGCGCGAAATGCGCACGTTCTCGAAGCAGGTCAATGCAGCCATTGTCGATCCTGGCTTTATCGCTGCTATGCGCAAGAAACTCGCGCTCGACCAGCGCGAAGCGGCCGAGATTTTCGGCGGCGGCGTCAATGCGTTCTCGCGCTATGAGGGCAACAACTGGCGAGAAATTTCTTTCTCACCGTGCGCCTCATTTTTCCGGCGGGTCGGTTAGTACCTGACCTTGAAAGTGGGCGAATCCTCCGCCCGCAGGTATCTCCGGTCGTAGAGACGGGGGGCGATATTGGCGTGGCCCAGCCACAGCTGGACCTTGGTGATGTCCGCCTCGTGTTCCAGGGCGTTGCTGGCGGCAGTGGGCCGCAAGCCGTGGACGCCGAGGCCTGTTGACAGGCAATGATTGCAATCGACCTGTACTCGGACAATCATTTGTCCCGTGTCCTGGGACAAGGGACTAGATAGGTCGAGTGGAAATGAAAAGTCAAGATGTCGGTCTGCTCCTGAAGCTACTGGCCATGGAGATATCGGAAAAGCGTACGTCGGCGGAACTCCCGTTCTGGGTCGACTGGGAGCCCGATCTGGATGCCTACGCGGGAAGGCAGCACTGGGAGGATGGCCCAAAATTCGACTACACGGCCCGGGGGCTGGAGATGGAGACCGGCATCAGCAAGACGCAGATCAATCTGTCATTACACCGAAGCCTGGATGTCGGGCTGGCATTCAAGGATCGCAAGACCGGCATACCCCGCGTGAACGCCCAGGCGCTGTTCGAGCTCATCGTGCATGGCATCCGCTACGTTTTCCCCGCCCGCAAGGGCGAGCTGACCCGTGGTATCGGTACGGCGTTCTCTGCACCCATGCTGCGCGGCAAGCTGCTTAGCGCGGGCGATCTGGACCTGGTCTGGCCGGATGCCTACGGCAAGACCATGGGACAGTCGGTCGAGCCGTTGTTCAAGACCAGTCCGCACGCGGTCAAGCGCGATCCGCTGCTCTATGAGCTGCTGGCACTGGTCGACGCCGTGCGACTTGGTCAGCCAAGGGAGCGCAAGCTGGCGATAACGCTGCTGGAAGAGCATATGGTGGGCAAGGCATGAACATTCAGCATGAGCTGATCCAGATGATCTCCCGCGTGGCTCGGGCTCTCGGGCCTGAGCTGTGCGAAAAAATGGCCTTTGTTGGCGGAGTGACGACTGGCCTGCTGCTGACGGATGAGTTCGTCCGCGAACAGGTGCGCAGCACCGACGATGTCGACCTGATCGTGCATGTCATCGGCACCGTGGGTTTCGCAGCGTTACAGGAGCAACTTCAGGAGAAAGGCTTCCGTATCGACATTCCGGATCCCGATGAAGACCTGCCGATCTGTGCCATGAAGCTGGACGGGATGCGGGTGGATTTCATGCCGGATGATGAGGCGGTGCTGAGCTTTACCAATCGTTGGTATCGGGAGGCCCTGGAAACAGCGATGCCTCACGTGCTGCCAGACGGCCAGCCTATCCGCCTGGTGTCGCCAGCCTACTTTCTGGCAACCAAGCTGGAGGCCTGGAAAGGGCGGGGGCAGAACGATGCTCTGGGTAGCCGTGATATCGAGGACGTGCTGACCTTGGTGGACGGCAGGGAGGAATTGATCGAAGAAGCCAAGGCAGCCCCGGCCGCGCTCTGGGACAGCATTGCCGAGGAACTCACCGTGCTGCTGGATGACCGCTATTTCCAGATGGCTGTGGAAAGCCAGGCGCAGGGCGATGGGCCCCGCCGGGATCGACTCTACATACGCCTGGAGCAACTGGCGAAGACAAGGCCCTGCTGATGCAGCTGATCTGGAGCAGTCGCCAGGGAAGGCAACGTGCAAGCAACAACGATGCTTTGGCCGTTGGCAGAAAAGATACGTGGCTTGTGTGCATGCTGGTGGATGCGGCCGCAAGGAGCGTCCACAGTCAACGCTTTGCGCACTATTGGGGCAGGCAGATCGTGGCGCAGGTGCTGCAAGAGCCCCTGGTCAATGACGGTCATTCGATCATTGCTCTGCTGAGCAGAGAGCAAGCTCAATTGCGCGATAGGTTTTTGCTGGAGATTGCCAGCTACTGTCTGCTTTGCCTCGATATGGAAACCAGAAACGCCCAGACCTTTCATGTCGGAGACTGTCTTGCCGGCGAGATGCAAGGCGGAGCCATATCATGGTGGGCAAGCCCTCACACGCTCAACCAGGAAGTCCCTGCAGGTTCCCGGCATACCTTGACTCGATCGCTGAACGCCAGGCGATTCGCTGTACCGGATGTGACCATCCGGCACGTACCACCCGGCAGCACCCTGGTTATGGCCACGGATGGTTACTGGGCGGAGTGTCTGCTGGAAGGCTGCCCCTTTGGAGAAACACAGGACGATGCCAGTTACTTGACCCTCGAAGAGGGACCCTGGACATTCAATAGCCTTTCAGATACTGACAACAGTCTCGTCATGACCGAGCAAATCTGATGACCAACGAGCAATTCGTTTCCAAAGTTTGGCTATGCCCACGTACTGCGTGATCCCATCCTTCAGTAGCGGACCTTGAAGGTGGGCGAATCCTCCGCCCGCATGTGCCGGCGGTCGTAGAGCCGGGTGGTGCTGATGTTGGCATGGCCCAGCCACTGCTGGACCTTGGCGATGTCGGCCTCGTGCTCGAGGGCGTTGGTGGCGGCGGTGGCGCGCAGGCCGTGGACGCCGAGGCCTTCGACCGTGATGCCGGCCGCCTTGGCGTAGGCGCCGACCAGGGCATAGATGCCCTCGGCGGAGATCCCGGCGCCGGTCCTTTTCCCGCGCAGCGGCAGGAACAGCGGCGCCTTGGGCTCCACAAGGTGGTGCCCCGAGGCCTCCAGGTAGCCATGGATACGCTCGGCGGCGACCGGGTGCAGCGGCAGGTAGCGCAGCTTGCCGCCCTTGCCGTGGACGCGCAGGTGCTTGAGGCCGCGGCGGTCCTGGAGGTCGTGGACCGCCAGGCGGGCGGCCTCCTCGCGGCGCAGGCCGTGATAGAGCAGCACGGCGAGGATCGCCCGGTCGCGGCGGCCTTTCAGGCTGGTCGGATCGGGGGCTTCGAGCAGGGCCCTGGCCTGGTGGTCGCCGAGGGCCGGGGTCTTGCCTTCATTCGTTTCGAGCTTGGGCCGCTTGACGCCGTGCACCGGGTTGCCGCCGGCGACGGCGTTGCACTCGAGCAGGTGGTCGAACAGGCTGGTGAGGGCGGCGAGCTTGCGGCGGATCGTGGCCGCGGAGAGACCGCGCTGCTCCAGATGCTTGCGCCAGGCGAGGACATGGGCGCGGGTCACCTCGCGGAATTGCTCCGGTGCCTGCAGGCCGAGGAAGGCGCAGAGGTCTTCGAGGTCGCCCCGGTAGGCGCGGCGGGTGCGCGGGTTGTCGATATTGGCGAACCACTCGGCGGCGGCCGGCACCCGGGCGAGGCCCTGGAACTCGGCGGCGGTGAGGCGGCGTTCGCCGGCGATCGCCAGCTCACCCGACCGCTCCTCCCGTTCGATCGGCTCATTCATGGCGGGGCGCCGGTTGGGCGGGCGGTTTCCCGAGGGGCAGCGCCTCGACCAGGGCCAGGGCGGCGTCGAAGGGCTCGCGGTCCCGTTCGCCGTCCTCGTGCAGGCCCCGGAGCAGGGCTTCCCGTTCCCGATAGACGCCATCGCCCTGCAGCTGGCGGAGCATCAGTTGCTCGAGTCCGGTGAAGACAGTGCCGGGCAGCCGATCCTGCAGGGTCTCGAAATCGCGGCGAAGGCGTTCGCGGGGGGCCATCGGGTCATCACTCCTGTGCGCGGGTCGCGCACCAGTATAATTCATGATAACGGATTTTATCGGGAATTTGCGAAAGTGCGCCGTGGGGGTCCCATCTGCGCAGAGTAGGCAGTTGACAAAATAGCATTTTTGCATAAAAATAGAGTTGACATTTTGCTAATTTTGCACGGTTTTTTGAGAGTGCCGTATGCCTGAAATCCAACATCCCAGTTTCTTTGCCCCTAAGCTCCAACCTCAGAATTTGAGTCGTGTCTGCGAGGCCGTGATTTCGGTGGCGTATGAGGCCTATGAAGCAGCATCGACAGACTTTGACACCCCATATACGCGTGGCACGCTGCTCTACGGACGTGTTCAAGGCCTATTCCAAGCATTGCACCGTGACATCAACTTCCCATCGGTACAGCTTAGAAATAGCACCATGGACTTCACCGTCAGCATCGATGATGTACTTTTCCAAGTGGTGACGGACAATCCCGAGTCCCCCAAGAAGTCGCATCGACTCAAGGCGAACGAGTTGGAGGCCAAACAGTTAGCCCTTTTCGCGGCTGAAGCAAATGAGGTGCTAACTTGGCGTATTTTTGTTGATAGTAACCATGACCCCGAATTCCCCGAGTTTAGGGCGACGGTGGTCGGACTCAGTTACCACGGGAATGTTCTCTGCCACTGGCAACATACGCCTCAAACTGCTGTTCCAATCCTCATGCTTGATCTCCCTGCAGAAAATAAAATCGAAGAATCACTTCCTCATCGTAGAAATAAAGATGCCTTGTCGGATAAGCCCAGCGACGATGATTCAGTAGATGGATGACAGAACAAGTTCTCTCCTCTTTGGGGATGAGTTTTTCCCAAACAAACTACGGCTGGCACGTAGCGCCGCCGGTCGTTCGCTAGCCGAGCTCGGTAAGCTGTTAGGGGTAACCCGACAATATGCTCATAGACTTGAAGTCGACGCCATGCCTTCAACCACCCAACTGAAGCTGTTGAGCGAGTCATTAGGTGTCGACGAGCATTTCTTCTTTAGCCCCCGCCGAAACTTGGTGGAGCTGGAGCAATGTCATTTCCGTAGCGTCCGCGCCTCTACGCAGACGATCAAGAAGGGTATTGCCGCACAAGTCGAATTGTTCGAGCTGTTGATCGACGAATTGGACAAGGAGGTTGCTTTTCCCTCTGTTAGTTTCACGATGTGTGATGACCCCCCTGCCAACGTGACAGTCATCGAGCAAGTAGCAGAGTCGTTTCGCCGTGAACAAGGATTGGGATTAGGCCCCATTTCGAACATGATAAAGCTCGCGGAAAAGATAGGGATACTTGTTATCAGTATTGCGGAGGCGGACGACCGTGTGGATGCGTTCTCCCTGTTCAACAAACGTCCCATCATTGTGCGAAACGCCGCCAAAGAAAATCCGTGCCGGCAGCGCTTCGACATCGCTCATGAGCTTGGCCACTTGATCATGCATCAGGGAATCGAAACGGGGTGCCGGCACACAGAGGATCAAGCCAACCATTTTGCCAGCGCACTGCTGATGCCACGAACGAGCTTCGCAGGAGAGTTTCCAGCTATGCGTGGGAAGTACCTCAACTGGTCAGCTTTGGGCATGCTAAAGCTCCGTTGGAAGGTTAGTTTCAAGGCCCTCATTTACCGGGCACAAACCTTAGGGCTCATCACTCCGGAGCAAGCCAAGTCGGGCTTCACGTTCCTTAACCGCAAGGGATTTACCAGACAGGAAGAGTTGGACGACCAGATTCTGATGGAGAATCCCATGTTGATGCAGAGGGCGATAGACCTGCTCGATTACACCACGTGGCGGAAAACGGTGGAAGCGACTGGGCTTCGCAGCAATACGATTGAACAACGTTATCTGCTGAGAGTTCCTATTTCACCGCTTACGCTTGTATCCCCTCAAATTCGACGCACAGTCTGAACGTAGTGATCGCTCCAAGCAGAATCTGCTTTGGACGTCGCTATCTAGGGGAGCCCGCAGAATTCGGAAAAAATCGTACGCTAAGCGTCAGGTGATCGGCAGGCTTGCCTCTGCAAGCCAGAGAGTGTCTGGTTGATGTATACCTCAATCAGGCGTCAGGCCGCAGCGCGCTTGGCGACGTTCAGGCCGATGGCGCCCAAGCCGCAGATGCCCAGCTTGCGGCCGGTCAGCCCGCGCACGGGTTGCATGCGCTCGCCGACATTGTCTTGCCAGCGCCCGGCCTCCAGGTATGCGCGGGCAGAGGAAAGATTCTTGATGCTCGAGATCAGCAGGCCCATCGCCAGATCGGCCACGCTTCTCGCGTTTGCGCCGGGACTGTTGGTCACGATGATCCCGCGTTCCTGTGCGTAATTCAGATCGACGCCATCGTAACCACTGCCCAGGCAGCAGATCAGCCCCAGCTGCGGGAGCTTTGCCAGCGACGTTCCCGGCATGCGCGTCGAGCCGAACGCGATGACGATGCGTATTTCCCCGGCCAGTTCCGGCACCAGCGCGGCGATCGCTGCGTCGAAGTCAGCGGCCGTGGCCTCGAGCACCCTGAAGCGGGCTTTCAGCAATTCGTGAAACGGCTCGGAAACACGTGAGGCAAGGAAAAGGGTGGGCTGCATGGCGGTTTCTCGTGGGGGCGGTGGACGGGACGGGAGCAATACGCTCATGTACGGGGCCGGTGCGGGGAACGTCCGGGCCGTCAGGCTACCGGGTGACCCGCCTTCAGTCTTCCGTCGGGGGGCCGATCACGCCGCTCTCGCGCCGGCGGAACTGACCGGGGGGCAACCCGTGGCTCTGCCGGAAGCGCCGGGAAAAATAGGCTTCGTCGGCGAATCCGCACAGGCTGGCGATGTCGCCGACCGAGCGGTTGCTGTTCAGCAGCAGGGTCCTGGCCAGATGCATGCGCCGCTCCAGCACCAGCTCGCTGAAGGACTTGCCGATTTCCTTGCGCAGCCAGTGGGTCAGGTAGTTGGGCGACAGATAGGTCGCGGCAGCGACGGTCTTGAGGTTCAGATCCGGGTCGGCCAGATGCTTGCGCACGTAATCGGTCATTCTGGCCAGCGCATCCCGGCGGCTGCTCTGCGTGGCGTTGCTGTTCGCCAGGGCCTTCAGGGGGACCGCGTAGCACTGGCAGACGATGCCGATCAGTTGCAGCAGGCAGCCTTTCAGGCGTTCGCGGCTGCCGAATTCGCGGTTGCCGTCGAGCTGTTGCATGCGCAGCAGCAGGGTATGGGCCTCTTCCCAGGACTCGCCGTCGAGCACGAAATCCAGGTGTTGCTGGAAACGGAACGGAGAAAGCTCTGGAGCCTGGTGAATGGTGACCTCCTCGAGATCCAGCGGCGAACACTGCAGATGTGGCAGGAGAAAGTTCTGATCGAAGTTGATCAGCAGGAAGTGGCCGTCTGGCTGTGGCGGAACGAAGTGGATCCGGTGCGGCAGGATGAAGGCCATGGCATGGCGGGGAAAGGGGCGTTCGACATTGCCGATGTACTGTACGGTGTCCTTTCCCAGATTGACCTGGACCTGGAAGTATTCGTGTCGGTGCGCACTCGGCTCGGCCTTGCGGGCGACTTTTTCGCGAATATGGAAGTCGGCGCGCTCGGCACGCTGCTGCATGCCATAGGTGGGGACGCGGGACAAAGAATGCATGGGCCACTCCTGTGATATCTAGCCAGGCCGCCTTTTCCGTCCTGGCCCCGATTGAAGATCGCAACCGTCAGTATGCCCGCCCGGATCTCCCGTGCAACCCTTCAACCCTGAAAAGATACGATGACGTATGAGATGGCGGATAAGGCCGCTCTTTCTTGCCGAATGGCCGTATCCAAAAATCGGGAAGGTGTCCGATATCTTGCGTAGGCTCTATTTCGGGCATTTTGGCGGATATCTTTCAGGGTTTGGCCATCCTTATTTTCTTGTACTTATTTGGGAAGATGGGTTTACGCCATTGGGGTCGGGCATTTTTCCGGCGAACCCTCTGCTATTGTACGATCACCTCGAGGCAACCTCTTCCAACAATAATCACAGGTGTTTGTCCCATGTCGTTCCTCTTATCTTCCGCATCCGCATCTCCGCCAATGCAGTTCGAGTCCGTGCTTTCCAAAAAGGTTTGCACCGGACATCGCCGCATTCTCTAGGTCCCCGACAACATCGTTTCGATCCACCAGTGCCCGTGACGGGCAGTGGAGGATGCGTTCACTCGATAATTTCAAGAATAGAGAGGCTTCATCATGTCGAGTCTGTCCGGAACCCAGGCGGTTCCCGTTGAAAACCCAACGCTTTCCAGCGACTCAGGAAACGCCGTGGCCGCCTCGCGGCTGCCGAGTCGACGTCGCTGGTTCATGCTGAGTCTTCTGTTTGTCGCGACCATCATCAATTACGTGGATCGCACCAACCTTTCGATTGCCGCACCCTTCATGTCCAAGGAACTTGGACTGGACAAGGTCCAGATGGGCCTGATCTTTTCCGCGTTCGCCTGGACCTATGCCCTGGCCCTGGTGCCCGGCGGCTTCATCGCCGACCGTTTCGGCTCGCGGCTGACCTACGGCGTATCCCTGATCGCCTGGTCGACGGCGACGGTCTGTCAGGGGCTGGCCAGCGGCTTCGCCTCCCTGATCGGTTTGCGGATGGCCGTGGGAGCCATGGAGGCTCCGGCGTTTCCGGCCAACAGCCGGGCCGTGACGGTCTGGTTCCCGGCTCGCGAGCGGGGGCTGGCCAGCGGTATCTACGTCTGTGGCCAGTATCTGGGAACGGCGCTGTTCACCGGCGTCCTGCTGTGGCTGGCGACCAGCTACGACTGGCGGTATGTGTTCTATAGCACCGGCCTGGTCGGCATCCTGTACGGCCTTGTCTGGCTGTACCTGTATCGCGATCCCCTGTCCTGCAAGAAGGTCAGCAAGGAAGAGCTGCAGTACATCGAAAGCGGTGGCGGCCTGGTCAAGAGCAGCCAGGAGCGTACCCGCTTCGAGTGGCGGCAGGTACGCGAACTGCTGCGCTATCGCCAGGTTTGGGCCATCTGCATCGGCAAGTTCGCCAGTACCTCGGCGCTCTATTTCTTCCTCACCTGGTTCCCCACCTATCTGATGGAAGAGCGTCAGATGAGCACCATCAAGGTGGGCATCTTCGCGGTATTGCCGTTCGTGGGGGCGACCGTCGGCATCCTGCTGGCCGGCTTCATTTCCGACCTGCTGATCCGGCGCGGCCATTCCCTGTCGTTCGCGCGCAAGCTGCCGCTGGTGGTCGGCTCGGCCCTGGGCATGTCGATCGTTTCGGTGAACTTCACCGACTCCAACGCGATATGCATCGCGATCCTGACCTGTGCCTTCTTCGCGCAAGGCATCGCCTCGATGTCCTGGGCTGCGGTGTCGGAAGTGGCCCCCAAGGAACTGATCGGTCTGACCGGCGGTATCACCAGCCTGGCGGCCAATATCGGCGGCGTGGTCACGCCACTCATCATCGGGATGATCGTCGAGAGCACCCACAGCTTTGCCTATGCCTTCTGGTTCATCGGCGGGGTCGCGCTGATGGGTACCTTGTCCTATTCGCTCCTGCTGGGGCGTCTGCATCGCATCGAACTGAAGAGCGCCTGAGTCGCACGGATACCGACCGGCGCCTGCGCCGGCCGCTATTCGTACCGGGCGGGGCAATCGCTCGACGCCAAGTATCCCCCGGCAATGCCGGGGGACTTCGTTTGCATGCTGTGTGGTGCGATCGGAAAGTTGTCGCGAAGCTTTCGAGGAATAGGTACGGCTCCATGTACCGAGAATGGCGCACGAAATAGAAGTAAATAGTGAAGTCGTCAAATTCGACTGCTTTTATAGGTCAGACCTCAAACTTGTATATGGAGCATGATTCGACTTTTCCGGCTGCTCTCCCAAGTGCCTGTCCGCTTTTAAAGTTGATGCAAAATATCCCGAGCCCGCAACTTGACTGCCGGCGAAGCGCTTCGCCATTTTTCATGCGGGGGCGGATCGTCGATGTCGCATTCCTGTCTCAGGATCGCCTTTTTACAGCATTTTCGAATGAAGGCGGCAGGATACTTGTCGTCTCGCTGGTATACGCGGCGTGCCCGTGCAATGTATTCCTGCAGCGTTCGAAACATGCTCCCGCAACAACCTGTATTAGTCCAATTCGACGTTGCGATTCTCCAATTTTTTCGCGCCTCGATCTCCTAGGATACCCATGACGCCTCTGTATAACAAAGGAACAACATGGTCATGAGCGTATTTATTCCAGAACCCATTCGGGTGCCCACATTGCCTATCAAGGGCAGCGATCGGAGTTTCCCCGTCAACCGGGTGTTCTGCTTGGGGCGTAATTACCACTGGGGCGACTCGGCTGAGGCGCTGCGTGAGCAGCCCATTTATTTCATGAAACCGGCGTCCTCCGTTATCGAGGCGGTCGGCGAAATCGGCTTTCCGCCGATGACGGCCGAGTTCTGTCATGAGATCGAACTGGTCGTGGCCTTGGGCAAGGGGGGGGCGAACATTCCCGAGTCCCAGGCGTTGGCGCATGTCCTGGGCTACGCCGCCGGACTGGATCTGACCCGGCGCGACTTGCAGATGTCGGCCAAGGCGGCGGGCCAGTCCTGGGAAGTGGCGAAGGTTTTCGACGGCTCGGCGCCCATCTCGCCGATCACGCCCGTCAGCCAGTGCGGGCATCCATCCACTGGTGCCATCCGGCTTGGCGTCAACGGTGTCGAGCGGCAGCGCTCCGATCTGGGCAGGCAGATCTGGTCGGTGGCCGAAGTCGTCAGTCTGCTCTCCCGCTATATCACGCTCGTACCGGGCGATCTGATCATGACCGGAACCCCGCCTGGCGTCGCGGCACTGCAGCCGGGCGATGTGATTTCCGCATCCATCGAAGGGGTCGCTTGCCTTGAGGTCCACGTGGGACGCAAGCCCGACACCTTCGTCCACAGCTCCTGGGAGTGACAACGATGACCGACGAGACTTCCTTGAAAATAGCGCTGGTCACCGGGGCAGGCAGCGGCATTGGTCGCGCCGTGGCGACCGGCCTGCTCGCCGATGGCTTTACCGTGGTGCTGGCCGGGCGCCGCGAGGAGCCGCTGGAGAGCCTGGCCGAGCAGGCGAGGGCGGTCGGACAAAAGGCGCTGGCCGTACCCACCGACGTGACCGATTCGTCCAGCGTGGAAAGATTGTTCGCCACCATCGAAGAAGCCTACGGGCGGCTCGATTTCGTCTTCAACAATGCCGGGACCAACGCACCGGCCGTGCCCATCGACGAACTGGATCTGAACCGCTGGAAGAGCGTGATCGATCTGAATGTCACCGGAGTGTTTCTCTGTTGCCGCTCGGCGTTCGGCCTGATGCGCCGCCAGCGCCCCCAGGGCGGCCGCATCCTCAACAGCGGTTCGATTTCCGCACACGTGCCCCGGCCGTTCACGGTCCCCTATACCGCCAGCAAGCATGCGGTGTCGGGAATCACCAAGGCCCTCGCCCTGGATGGTCGCCGCTATGGAATCGCCTGCAGCCAGATCGACATCGGCAATGCTCTGACCGAGTTGTCCGAGCGCATGACCCGCGGCGTCCTGCAGGCCAATGGGGAAATCGCGCCGGAACCCATGATCGATGTCGCGCATGTCGCCGACGCCGTTCGCTACATCGCCGCCCTGCCGTTGTCGGCCAATGTGCTGAACATGACGGTGATGGCCACCAACATGCCATTCGTAGGCCGCGGCTGAGGCCGCACATTCAGGGAGATTTCACATGAAAACCACCGTGCTGCAACTGAGCCAGATACTGATCCCGGAAATCCGCCAGCGTCTCGCCGAGCTGTATACCGTTCACCGCTATTTCGAACAGCCGGACAAGGCGGCCTTCCTGCGTGGCCACGGCGCGGAAATCCAGGGCGTGGTCACCGGCGGGCATACCGGCATCAGCCGGGAGTTGATGGAGCAACTGCCCAACCTGAAGGTCATCGCTGTCAACGGGGTTGGCACCGACGCGGTGGATCTGGCCTATGCCCGCGACCGGGGAATACAGGTCACGGCCACGATCGGGGCCTTGACCGAGGATGTCGCCGACCTGGCCATCGGCCTGCTCATTGCCACCTGCCGCGGGATCTGCACCTCGGACCGTTTCGTCCGGGACAGGCTCTGGAGCAGCAGCCCGACGCCGCTGGCGCCCTTGCCGTTGGCCCGCCAATTCAGCGGGATGCGTCTGGGGATCGTCGGTCTGGGGCGGGTCGGTCGGGCCGTGGCGGTCCGGGCCAGCGCCTTCGGTTGCCCGGTCAGCTACACCGATCTGCAGGCCATGAGCGATGTGCCCTATACCTATGTGGCCGATCTGGTCGAGCTGGCCCGGCAAAGCGATGCCCTGATCGTCTCGGCGGCTGCCGACCAGGCCGAGGGCATCATCGACGCCAGGGTGCTGGAAGCCTTGGGCGAAGCGGGCTACCTGATCAACATCGCCCGCGGACGGCTGGTCAACGAGGCGGATCTCGTCGCGGCGCTCGAGTCCGGACGCATCGCCGGCGCGGGGCTGGACGTGTTTGTCGACGAGCCACACGTTCCGGATGCGCTGTTCGGGTTGGAGCAGGTCGTGCTGCAGCCGCACCGGGCCAGCGCCACGCTGCAGACCCGGACCCGCATGGGGGAAATGGTGCTGGCCAGCCTCGCCGATGCCTTCGCGGGCCGGCGTCCGGTCGGCTGCGTGATAGGCTGATCGGGCTCCGGCAACCCGTCGCTTTCTGCCGCGCTTGTCACGGCCATGCCTTCTGCATGGCCGTGGCTTTTGCGGATACCCGGCCCCACCGGCAGATCCTTTGCTGGCTGCCACACCTTCCGGCCTCCCCACGCCTCGGCGCGGCGGGTCGCTCCTGCACTTTACAGCTATGGCCTGTTAACACTAACGTAGGGCCTCAGCGATAAGAGCCACAGTGATGAAGGCGGCGTACATGAGGTCAAGCTTGTCGTAGCGCGTGAACACGCGGCGC